>DATMTC010000043.1:0-3269 GCA_035565115.1 Microbacteriaceae bacterium
GCAGGCGCGCCTGCATGGCCGGCAGGCTGATGTGCGTCGGTCATGGTGACCACTGTGGCAGAGTGCGGGATCGCGAAGCGCCTGCGCCGGGCTATCTGTGGACAATTCGTTGCACGCCGCGTCTGGGGAGTCGACGACTGACTCCAGGCCGCGCTCGTCGACTCCTAACGGCTGAAGCGGGACGCGACTTCGATGAGTACGTCTTCGCGCCCTGCATACACACCGTCCTGGCGCGGCCAATGGCAGACCACATCGGTGAAGCCGAGTTCGGCGGCTCGGCCGACCGCATCCTCCCACGCGTCGACGCTCTCCAGCGAGAACTGCACAGAAGAGTCGAGGTTCAGATAGCGATCGAGTGAATCAGATGCGCGGCCTGCTGCCGCGAGCGTGTCGTCGAGCCTGGCGCTGAGCGAGGCGACACTCGACCACCACTTGTCGAGGGTGTCTGCAGGGCGGCCGAGCGTGACCCATCCATCGCCGAGTTCGGCGACAAGACGCAGTCCCTTGGGGCCGTCTGCAGCGATGACGAACGGCAACCGCGGATGCTGCGCCGGATGGCCGACCATGCGCGCTTTGTGGGCGGTGAACCACTCCCCATCGAAGCTGATGCCGCCGCTGCCTGGCTGTTCGAACCGCAGCAGCGCATCCAGCCCTCTCACGAACTCGACGAACCGTTCGTGGCGCTGGCGTGGTGTCAGTTCTGGATACCCGAGCACGAACGCGTCGAACCCGGTTCCGCCGGACCCGACGCCGAGCAGGAAGCGGCCACCTGCGATGTCATCGACGGTTGCCAGGTCTTTGGCGAATGGAACGGGGTGACGAAAGTTGGGGCTGGTAACGAACGTGCCGATCTTGATCGTCGAGGTCTCGGTTGCCGCTGCGGTCAACGTTGGGATGGTCGCGCCCCACGGCTGGTCGGCGAGACTGCGCCAGGAGAGATGGTCGTAGGTCCAGGCGTGGTCGAAGCCGAGTTCTTCTGCTCTGCGCCAGGTGTGTTTGGCCTCGCGCCATGGTTCTTGGGGGAGGATGACGATTCCGTGTCGCATGGCGCGAGTCTAGAGCCGGCGGCGGACACCGGATGGGCCGACACCGGTGGGAGCGGCGCGACATCGCTTCGCGCCGAAGTTCCGCTAGGTTCGATCAGAGCCCGGATGCGAGGAGTTCGAGTGAAGAAATGGCTGCTGCTCGGTGTTGCGATCGTTGCGGAGGTCAGCGCATCGCTCGCGCTGAAAGCCGCGTTGGAGCATCCGGCCTGGTACCTCCTTGTCGTCATCGGATATCTTGCTGCGTTCGTGTTCTTGACGCTCGTATTGCGTTTGGGACTGGCGATCGGGGTCGCGTACGGCATCTGGGGTGCGATGGGCGTCGCGTTGACGGCCGTGATGTCGGCCGTGGTTTTCGGTGAGCCGCTGACGCCGGTGATGATCTTGGGCATGGCGCTTGTCATTGGGGGAGTGCTGTGTGTCGAGCTCGGCTCGCGGGCGGCCGAACGACGCAGGGCGAGCGCGTCCTGATGGGGCTTGTATACCTGGCGATTGCGATCGTGACCGAGGTGGCTGCGACGCTGTCACTGCAGGCGGCGACCCGAGGGCGGAAGGCGCTGTACGCCGTGGTCGCCGTCGGCTACTTGATCGCGTTCGGGATGCTCGCGCTGACGCTGGCAGAGGGAGTTCCTCTCGGTGTCGCGTATGGCATCTGGGCGGCATCCGGTGTTGCGTTGACCGCCATCTTCGGAGCGCTCATCTTCAAGCAGCCGTTTACCTGGGTGATGGCGCTCGGAATCGCGTTGATCATGGGCGGAGTGCTGCTCATCGAACTGGGCTCGCAACACTGACACGGAGGAGTAGTGGAGGGGATGACGGGAATCGAACCCGCGTAATCAGTTTGGAAGACTGAGGCTCTACCATTGAGCTACATCCCCGCGGCCAGGCGAACCAGGCGGCGCTGTAGAAGCATAATGCATCCGGCGCCCGGCCGACGAAGCGACAGGCATCCGCGCCCACGTCATCCGAGCGCAGCCGCACCCTTTACCTCGTCTTTCGCGCCACTTCGTGGGTATCGCGCCAGCAGAAGTGGCGAAATAGCCGAGAAGTGGCGCGGCAGCGACCGACTGCCGCCGGCACCAAAATCGTCCGCGGCATTTACGGGTCAGAAGATTCGGTAGACTGTCCGAGGTCATTTGGCTTGCCATGCGTTCGCGCGCGATGAGGTACATGACCCAGACGGATCGTGAAGATGATCCGGGGCGTAGCTCAGCTTGGTAGAGCGCCCGCTTTGGGAGCGGGAGGTCGCAGGTTCGAATCCTGTCGCCCCGACAGGTCGCATGCTTGATCTGTACGAACTTCAAACACAGGAGATTCCACCAACGTGAAAACCACGGTCGAAAAGCTGAGCCCCACGCGCGCCAAGCTCACCATCTCGGTGACGCCCGAGGAACTCAAACCGTCCATCACCCATGCGTATGGGCACATCGCCGAACAGGTGAACATCCCAGGCTTCCGGAAGGGCAAGGTGCCGCCGCCCATCATCGACCAGCGCGTCGGCAAGGGTGCCGTGCTCGAGCACGCCGTCAACGAAGGGCTCGACGGGTTCTATCGGGCTGCTGTCGAAGAGAACGAACTGCGTCCCCTCGGCCGCCCAGAGGCCGACATCACGGAGTGGCCGAGCGACAAGGACTACTCTGGCGACCTGCTGCTGACCATCGAGGTTGACGTCCGCCCTGAGATCACGGTTCCCGACTACGACAAGATCGCCATCACCGTGGATGCCGCGGATGTCACGGACGACGACGTCACGGCAGAGCTCGACAAGTTGCGTGAGCGCTTCGGCACCCTCGTCACCGTCGACCGCCCGGCCAAGACGGGTGACTTCGCCCAGATCGACCTTGTGGCCACCATCGGCGGTGAAGAGGTCGACACCGCGAGCAGCATCTCCTACGAGGTCGGCAGCGGCGATCTGATCGACGGCATCGACGAAGCACTCGACGCGCTGAGCGCAGGCGAGACGACCACGTTCAAGGCACCGCTTCTCGGAGGCGACCACGAGGGCGAAGAAGCCGAGATCACCGTCACAGTGATCGCGGTCAAGGAGCGTGAACTGCCAGAAGCAGACGACGACTTCGCGCAGATCTCCAGTGAGTTCGACACCATCGGTGAACTGAAGGAGAGCCTGCGAGGCGAGGCTGCCAGGGCAAAGACGTTCGGTCAGGGCAACGACGCGCGCAACCAGCTCGTCGACAAGCTGCTCGAGTCCGTCGAGATTCCCGTTCC
>DATMTC010000044.1:0-1880 GCA_035565115.1 Microbacteriaceae bacterium
GCCACCAGAGGGCGATTACAACAGTCGGGCGGCCGCCGACGGCCTGCTGAAGGGACTGAAACAATACCCGGAGCGCGAGCTGAACACCGCCATGCTCGTGTATGGCTCTGCCGACGGCGGTGGCGGTCCGACCGAGGTGCATCACGAGCTGCTTGAGCGCGAACACAACCTGCACGGTCTGCCGCGCGTGGAATACGAGAGTGCAAGGTCGTTCTTCCTGCGCCTGGAGAAGCAGCCGATCCAGCACACTCACGTCGGCGAGCTCTACCTGGAGACCCATCAGGGCACGTACACAGCGCAGGCGAAGCTCAAGAAGTACAACCGGCTGATCGAACGCAAACTGCACAATGCAGAGGCGCTTGCCGCGATCACCGGTGAAGACAGCGCGCACGTGCTCGATCAACCGGTGCTCGATGGGTACTGGCGCGACGTGCTTCTGAACCAGTTCCACGACATCCTGCCTGGCTCGTCGATCGAGCGGGTCAACCGTGAGGCACTCGAAACGTACCGACGCATCGACGCATCGCTCGACGCATACGTCGGGCGCCTCCTCGAGCGGATGCCGTCGGCCCGGGATACCGGGGATGCCAGCTCCGCACAACCCGGCTCCGCGCTCAACCTGACCGGATTCGCACGCCGTGAGCACATCAAGGTCGCCGGCCACTGGTACCTGGCCGATGTCGCCCCGTATGCCGCCGCTCCGCTGAAGCCGGCCGAACGCATCCGCACGCTCACCTTCACGGCTGACTCGCTGAGCAACGGCGTGCTGACGCTGCGCTTCGGCGACTCGGGCGAGATCGTCTCCTGCCTGGACGCCGCGGGCAACGAACACGCGGCAGGCGGCCTGAACCGCCTGGTGCTGCACCGCGATCCTTTCCAGTTTCCGTTCGACGCGTGGGACATCAAGCAGGACTATTTTCAGAAGGCCCCGCGAACGCTCACGATGTCACAGGTGGAGACGTCTCTCGACGGGCCAACGCTCGTGCGGCGTCAACGGTACTCATCACGCGCGGTCACCATTGAGCAACTGGTGATCCTCGAGGCCGGCAGCAGTGTTGTGCGATTCGACACACACGTCGAATGGCACGAAAGCCATCGGATGCTTCGCGCCGAGTTCTATCCGACCCACTACGGCGACACGGCACAGTGCGAGATTCAGTTCGGGCACATCCAGAGGCCCACAACCGAAAACGGACCGGTCGAGAAGGCGCAATTCGAGGTCTGTGCGCACAAGTGGATCGCAACGCAGGATGCCTCTGGCGGGTTCGCGGTGTTGAACGACAGCAAGTACGGGCACCGCGCTAAAAGCGGGATGATCAGTCTGAACCTGCTGCGGGCATCCACATTTCCTGACAAGACTGCGGACCGTGGAACGCACGACTTCAGTTACGGCTTCTGCCCGTTCCCTGCCGGTGACCTCGGCACTGTGATCCGCGAGGGGTACCGGCTCAACAATCCGTTGCTGGTGTGCGGCGACGTTGTGCTGCCGAGTTTCGCCGCGGTCGACGCACCAGGCGTGATCATCGAAACGGTGAAGCCCGCCGAGAGCGGCGACGGGATCGTGCTTCGGCTCTACGAAAGTCTCGGGCGTGCCGAGAGTGCGCGCTTGCGCGTCGACGTCTCCTATTCGGATGCCAGCGTCACCGACCTGATGGAGCATCCGATCGCCCCGGCCGACCTCGACAGCCTCGAGTTCGGGCCGTTCGAAATCGTGACCGTGCTGTTGAAACCACACCGCTGAGAGGCTGAAGCATGACAACCAGCGTGATCCGCGCCGAGCGGCAGCTTTCCACCCGCACGCAGAGCCTGGCAATCGTCACTGCCGGTTTCGGGCAGAACGTGATCCTGACGACGGTCACCACGTTCATCCTCGTCTACCT
>DATMTC010000045.1:0-30770 GCA_035565115.1 Microbacteriaceae bacterium
GCGATGCACAGACTTGGATCGAACGCACGAACCGGTGCGCCGGTCAACTGCGAGAACGCGCTCAGCGCAGCACTGTGATCGGCGTGCCTGTGAGTCAACAGCACGAGGTCGACGGTTCCAGCCGCGGCCAGCGTGTGCAGATGCTCGTCGTCGAGCGGCCCAGGGTCGACAACGACAATGTGGCCGTCTGCATGGGCGCCAGCGATCAGGTACGAATTCGTGCCATCCAGCGTCATCGGCCCGGCGTTGGGAGCGCGCACGCGTCGGGTGAACTCGCTCGTGCGCTCCCCGATCTCTGGTGCGTTCTGTTGCATGCTGTGCAGCCTATCGAGCTTGCCCTGCCCGCCCTTGCCGTGCCCGCCCTGCCGTGCCGCGCGCCTTTTGCGTTCGATGTGCGCAAATCGTCGTTCCGCAGCGGCAATGCGACATTTTGGACACTTTGAATGTCGGGGGGGGCGACCGAGCGGATGCCACGCCGCCCGCGAGTCGTGTCGGACCCTTGTGGATAACTTCTGCTCTGACCCGCGCAGTCGTGGCAGTGTGTGTGCATGCGCGGATACGGCGAGCTGCCTGACGATTTGGGTGCATCGTTCTCGGTGCGTGAAGCGCGAAAATCTGGCGTCACGGCGGGACGTCTTCGTGGTCGTGACTTGTCGCGCCCGTTCCATGGCGTGCGCGCCGTGGCTGATGAGTCCCACACCTGGGACGGTGACCGATACGAAGGTCAGCGGGCGGAAGCTTTGAATCGCGCCAGAGCGTACACGCACCGGATGGGGGACGGAGAGTTCTTCAGCCATGAGACGGCTGCATTGATCTGGGGCGCCCCGCTGCCCATTTTGAGCAATCTGGATCCACACGTGAGCGTTTTCTCAGTCAATTCGGCGCCGCGGGCACGCGGGATGCACGGACACAGGGTCTCCGCAGAACTGGCCGGTGTCGTGATTCACGAAGGCTTTTTTGTGACGACGCCAGCCTTCACCTGGGCGATGCTTGGCCACCTCGAACTGTACGACCTTGTTGCGGTAGGCGACTATTTCGCCCGCGTCTGGCGACGTGAGGGTTACTACCGGGTCAACGCAGGAGCGCCGCCTCTAGCCAGATTTTCGGATTTGGACGCTGCCCTGCTGGCGGGTCGCCGTCCTGGAGTGCGAGCCCTACGCCGCGCCAGACCGTTGATCCGCACGGACTCGTGGTCGCGCACAGAAACCTGGACACGTTTGACGATCGTGCACGGTGGATTGCCCGAACCGGTGCTCAATGTGGACCAATACGACGAATACGGGGCCCATCTTGCCTGCATTGACTTGGCATATCCCGATTACAAGGTTGCGGTCGAATATCTGGGGCAGTTCCACGGGGCGCAGTTCGCTCAAGACATTGAACGCGTTGAGGGGTTGCGCGCCGCCGGGTGGATCGTGATTCAGGTCTCGTCTTCGTTGCTGTTCGGCAATCCCGCTGAGCTCGTGCGTCGTGTGCGCAATGCGCTCACAAGCCGCGGATGGCGCGGTTGAGCCTGCTCGCTACGCGCCACAACGCGCGTTCCCGTGTTGCGGTCCAGCCGTTCGAAGTGCGCAAAGTGTCGTCTCAGAGGACGGATGCGACACTTTGCGCACTTCGAACGAGAAGAAGTGAACGGAGGCGAAAGAGGGGGAGGGGGAGAGAGGGAGTGAAGGTGAGAGAGTGGTGGCATGGGATCTGGCGCGGAACAGGGGCGGAGTCTCACGGAGCAGTCGGGGTCGAACGACGATGCGCGCGCGATCCATCGCGTTGCCGCCACCGTCGTGCTGATGCGCGACAGCGTCGCCGGCCCGGAGGTGCTGATGCTCGAGCGCCCGCATGACCGCGGTTCGTTCGCCGGCGCCTGGGTCTTCCCCGGTGGAAGCGTCGATCTCGAAGACGGACTTGCGGTGCTGCCTGAACGAGTGCCGCAGCCCGGCGAGGAACGCGCAGCCAGGCGCGCCGCCGTTCGGGAGGTTCGAGAAGAGACGGCTCTTGATGTCGGCGAAGATGACCTTCACCTGGTGTCGTGCTGGACGCCGCCGCCCGCCGTCCCCAAGCGATTTCGCACCTGGTTCTACTACGCGCAAGCGCCGGCAGGAGACGTGGTGCTCTCGCCAGAAGAAAGCATCGCCTCTCGATGGATGCATCCAGCGGACGCATTCGAGTTGCACGCGGCGGGCGCGCTTTCTCTTGTGCCGCCCACCTGGGTCACACTTCACGCCATGACGCAGTACGGAAGCGTTGACGAAGCGCTGCGCGACGCCGATCGGCGTGAGCGCACCGAGTTCGTCACGCGTCGGGTGTCGGTACAGGGCGGACACGTCTTCATGTGGCATGGAGACATCGCGTACACGGACGAGGCGCTCGTTGATGCCGAAGGCGCGCGCCATCGACTCGACACTCGCGTTCTGCCGTGGACATACCAGCGCACGAACACCTGAGTGCGCCATGCCTAGCCGGGGCCGTGGATCCTGGATAGGTTGTCTGCATGGCAAGCGAAGCGACAGTGCTCAGCGTGAGCGATCCGACGCATGGACCGGCGAAACCGCGGGACGTGCGCATCTCGAGCCCGTCGCGCGTGCTGTGGCCGGAGCCGGGGATCACCAAGCTCGACCTGGCGAAGTACATTGTCGCTGTCGGTGATGCGTTCGTGCGGGCAAACGGGGGCCGGCCTGTCTCGTTGCAGCGATTCCCGGACGGCGTCGACGGTGAGCAGTTCTTCTCGAAGAATCCGCCACGGGGAGCGCCGGACTATGTGCACTCTGTCACGGTCACCTACCCGAGCGGTCGCACACATCCGCAGGTCGTGATCGACGAGGTTGCAGCAGCGGTCTGGGCCGTGCAGATGAACACGGTCGTCTTTCATCCGTGGGCATCGCGCGCCGACAACACCGACATGCCTGACGAGCTCAGGATCGACCTCGACCCGCAGCCAGGCACGGACTTCGCCGACGCGATTCCGGTGGCGATGCAGCTGCGTTCCGTGCTCGAAGAAGCCGGGCTGAACGCGTTCATCAAGACCTCCGGCAATCGGGGCCTGCACGTGTTCGCGCCCATCGAAGCGACTCATGAATTCCTCGACGTGCGGCACGCGGTGATCGCCGCCGCCCGCGAACTTGAACGACGGATGCCGAAAACCGTCACCACCGCGTGGTGGAAGGAGGAGCGCGGTGAAAAGATCTTCGTCGACTTCAATCAGGCGAACCGTGACCGCACGATGGCCGGTGCGTACAGCCCGCGCGCGTTGCCGAACGCCGAGGTATCATGCCCGGTGGCGTGGGACGAACTCGAGACCATTGAGCCGTCGCAGTTCACGATTCAGACGGTCCCTGACCGGCTGAAGAAGGTCGGCGACCCGTGGGAGTCGCTTCACGAGCACTCCGGATCCATCGACGTTCTGCTCGACTGGTGGGAGCGCGACGTGCTGGCTGGGCTGGGCGAAATGCCGTTCCCTCCCGACTTTCCCAAGATGCCAGGGGAGCCGCCGCGCGTTCAGCCCAGCAGAGCACGCAGCTGACCGCACACCAACGCGCGACGATCCGGCTAGACGAGAACCCGGTTCAGGTCGTACGCGATCGGAGTCTCCAGCTGATCGAACGTGCACGAGGAAGCAGACCGATCCGGCCGCCATCGACTGAACTGCACCGTGTGCCGAAAACGTGCACCCTCCATCTGGTCGTAGCGCACCTCGGCCACGAGCTCCGGTCGCAACCTCACGTATGACACGTCTTTGCCAGACGAGAACCGACTGCGCTCGGTCTCGCCAGTCACAGGATCGCCTGCATTGTCCCGCAGCACGTGTGGGGCCAACTCGTCGATGAGTTCGAGCCTGCGCGCATCAGAGAACGCGGATGCGCCGCCAACGTTCAGCAACTCGCCGCCGTCGTCGAACAGGCCGAGAAGCAACGAGCCGACGCCTTCTCCGCTTTTATGGACGCGATAGCCAAGAACAACGACATCGGCCGTGCGATGGTGTTTGATCTTGAGCATCACACGTTTGCCAGGTGAATATGGCGCATCCAGGGACTTGGCGACAACGCCGTCGAGTCCTGCGCCCTCGAACTCCACCAGCCAACGGCGCGCCGTTTCGAGATCGGTCGTCGTCTGGGATAGCTGAATCGGCTGCCCGAGCGGCGCAACCAGCTCCTCAAGTGCTGCACGACGATCCGCGAACGGATGATCGAGGTAACTGTCATCGCCTCGCGCCAACAGGTCGAACGCGACGAACATCGCAGGGGTCTCCTCGGCGAGCTTGGCAACCCGGCTCGCCGCCGGATGGATCCGAGCTGTCAAGGCTTCCCAGTCAAGCCGTTCGTTTCCCTGGGTGCCGCTGCGCACCACGATTTCGCCGTCGAGCACGCACGCAACCGGAAGCAACCGGCGGAACGCATCGGTCAGGTCTGGAAAGTATCGTGTCAGCATCTTGGAGCCTCGACTGCCGATTTGCACGTCGGTGCCGTCGAAGTAGACGATGCCGCGGAATCCGTCCCACTTGGGTTCGTAGCTCAAGCCGCCCTGAACACTGTCTGGGTCAGGCACGCTGTCGATGGCCTTGGCCAACATCGGCGAAACGGGAGCTGCGGCTGACGGCGGGGAGTCTGCTGACGAAACCATGCTCCGATCATTCCGCAGGGGCGCCGCATGCGAAAGATGGCGGCGCGAAATCTCTATGCCGAGCCGCCCACAATCCCGTGAAGTGGCTATCAATAGCAGTCTCGGACGCGCGCCGTTGGATGTCGCAATCCGGTGGTCGAGTAGCGCGGTGGAACTCAAGGGATCGCGAAGCGATCCGCGACCCCAGCGCCGAGCGAGCCTGCGAGCGAGGGTCGGAGCAGCGAGCGTATCGAGACCTCGCGAGCGACCTTCGGGTCCGTATCGCAGACCGGGTTGCGAGGTCTCGATACGCGGCTCGCTGCGCGAGCAGCTACTCGACCACCGGGATGGTTCGGCGGCCTCGGGAACGACATTCGTCCCTTCACAGCGGCGCGACGCACCCGGGACGCTCGATACGCGGCTCGCTGCGCGAGCAGCTACTCGACCACCGGGATGGTGCGGCGGTCTGACATTCGACCACCGGGACGGTCAGTGCGAGCACATCCGCGACCTGGGTGCGCGAGAGCTATCGCTGGTTCGCGGCGTCACGCCACGCGAGCAGCTCGTGCACAGGCGAGAGGTCGATGTCCGGTCCCTTGATTCCGAGGGTGAACAGTCGCGTCCCTAGCTCGTATTGAGCATCGAGCGTCGCTCGATCGGCCGCGCGCGGCCCGACCTCTGTCGAGATTTCGATCTCGTCCGGATTTCGATCGACCCGCTGACACCAGTCGCGCAGGATTCCGAGTTTGCGTTCCAGGGTTGGCACGTCCGAGAAGCTGTGCCAGATGTCGGCGTGCTCTGCGACGATCCGCAGTGTCTTCTTCTCGCCTCCGCCGCCGATCAGCACCGGGATCTTGCGGGTGGGTGCCGGATTGAGCACCCGCCAGCGTGCTTCGATCCGCGGCAGCGCTTCGCTGAGTGCGTCCAGACGCTGACCTGCGGTGCCGAACTCGTAACCGTACTCGTTGTAGTCGCGTTCGAACCAGCCGGATCCGATGCCGAAAATCAATCGGCCGTCACCGTCGCCATGTGCGCTGATGTGATCGACCGTGCGAGCCATGTCTGCGAGAAGGTCAGGGTTGCGGTAGCTGTTACAGGTGACCAGCGCACCGAACTGAATGCGCGAGGTCTGCTCCGCCCAAGCGGCAAGCATCGACCAGCCCTCGAAATGCAGGCCGTCAGGTTCGCCGCTCAGCGGAAAGAAGTGATCCCAGTTGAATGCGATATCGACGCCGATATTCTCAAGCTCGGCGACGGTGTGCCGGATGGTGTTGTAATCCAGGTGTTGAGGGGCGAGTTGCACACCAATGCGTACGTTGCGATTTGTCAATGAAGATCTCCGTTATTACTGCTTGGCAGTGTGCTCGATGCTCATCACGAGGATGACGCGGTCCGCTTTGTCTGCGGGAGCTTGTTGGTCGGCATTACCGTACCGTTTGCCGAGCCGCACATAGAAATCGCCTGCAGGGTCTGGGATCACCTCGACCAATTTGCCACGCACCTCGAGATACGAGGTCGGCCGATCCGGATCCATGACCGCCAGACTCATCGACGGGTTCTGCTGAAGATTACGGAACTTGGCGCGCTTGGTCGTGTGCGTGAAGCGGATGCTTTCACCGTCGAACTCGAACCACATGGGGCTCACCTGCACGGTCTGATCGGGGCGGATGGTTCCAAGCGAGCCGAACAACGGCCGTTCGAGAAGGTGGCGGTAGTCGTCAGGAATGTCAGCTGTCATATCCCCAGCCAACCGCATCAGTGGCACGAACATTCCACGGCTGCCCGCGGCGCCCGAATCTGAATGGTTTGCCAGGGGCCGCTGACTGGCCGCCCAGATGGCATCCATACACTCGCCGGATGCCTTCGCGAGCGGCTTCGGTATCCTTCGGAGTCTTCAAACGCGAGGCATGGAAAGGATCGAGTATGACAAAGGACCAGACAGCCCCGAACCTGACAGCCCCGAATCTGACAACGGCGCGGCAAGCGACGTCGCTGCGCAGGAAGGTCGCGATCGGCGCTGCGGCGGCAGTTGCGACCGGTGCGTTGCTCGGCGCTGGGGTGACTGCGGCTTCGGCTGCGCCTGTTCACACTGCGTATCCGACCTCGACCTCGGCGAACTCGGACGGCGCACACGTGTCGAACTCGGTGACTCAACTGGTGAAGCAGGTTCGTTCTGCGCTGTTCCAGGTTTCGGCCAATGGTGGGCAGATCAACGGGGGGAAGGCTCAGGCGATCGCCAAGAAGCTTGTGTCAGATGACCAGCTGTTTTCGCAGCTGCCAGGAGCGCTTCGGAGTGATATCAGGTCACTGGCCGACGCGTCGCACGCCGATCGCGCCGCCGACGCTCTGAAGATCAAAAAGACTGCGCTCGGTGGCGGGTACGGTCAGGAATACGCGCAGGCAGCGAAAGCGCTGCAGGCAACCGCCGATCTTCCGATCTCCTCGAAGCTCGAGGCTGAGATCGCCGCAGACGTCAGGTCAGGTTCCGGACTGGGTGACATCGCCGCGAAGATCGCGACGAGCGTCTCTGGCGACAAGGCGCTGTTCTCCGCACTGCCGCAGGCTCTGCAGTCCGATGTGACCGAGTTGGCGCACGCACCGGCATCCGAACAGGTGGCAGACCTGCAGAAGATCCAGAGCAACGCGCTCGATGGCCAGTATGGCGGGCAGCTCAAGTCGCTCGTCGACCAGCTGACCGACGGAATCAGCATTCCGCTGCAGTAGCAGGTTCGCAGAATGGGGCCCGGCGAGGATTCGCCGGGCCCCTTTCGCACGTCGTCGTGATCTGCGGTTGTGTTCGCGGTGGTGTTTCTCACACCGATTTGGCAGGTGGAACGAATGCGACGAATCTCTCGCGAGCGTACCCTCGAATGAGTAGTTGCTGACGTTTCGGAAGGGAGTTCCAGGATGCCCCGAGCGTTGTTGCGCTGGATGCCGGCAGCAGTGATTCCTATTGTGATAGCAGGCGGCACGCTTGCGGCCCATGCTGTCGCCGATGTGAAGCTGCCGGACAAGACGCCCGAACAGGTGATCGCACTTGTCGATTCGAGCTCGGTAACAGCGTTTTCAGGAACGATCGAGCAGACCTCATCGCTCGGGCTGCCTGAGTTGCCGACGACCGGACCCTCGGCAGATGCGTCTGCGTCAGCTGCAGTCGAGCTGCTGACCGGTTCGCACACGGCCCGGGTATACGTTGACGGACCGAGCAAACAACGCGTGCAGGTGATGGATTCGCTTGCCGAGCGCGACGCGGTGCGAAACGGCTCTGATGTGTGGCTTTACGATTCCAAGAAGGCAACCGCGGAGCATCTGACGCTGAAGTCGGCAGGGACTGACTCTGCCGCCCCCGACGCCACGCAGACTCCAGCGGAGCTCGCACACAAGATTCTGTCGAAGCTCGACGCAAGCACGGACGTGAGCGTCGGCGACGACACCAGCGTGGCCGGCCGCTCCGCATACGACCTGGTGCTCACGCCGAAGACCAGTAAGACCTTGGTCGGCTCCATTTCGATCGCCGTTGATGCGAAATCCGGCCTTCCGCTGAGCGTCGACGTGCAGGCTCGCGGGCAGAAAGACCCGGCCGTGAAGGTGGCGTTCAGCGACATCTCGCTGACGAGGCCTGATTCTTCACTGTTCTCGTTCACGCCGCCGGCGGGCACCAAGGTCAGCGAGCATGCTGCACCGTCCAAGAAGCACGCCGCGCCCTCGATCAAGAACAAGGTCACGGTGACAGGCACGGACTGGACCAGTGTTGTCCAACTTCCTGCAGGCAGCGTCCCAGCATCCGTGACCAGTTCACCCATGTTCGCACAGGCGACAACCAGCGTTGCTGGCGGCCGAGTTTTGACCACCTCACTGGTGAACGTTCTGTTGACAGATGACGGTCGCGTGTTCGTAGGGGCCGTCCCCGTCGCAACACTGCAGGCCGCCGCGAGCAAGTAGCGCCGCGCGGTGACAGCGGACGCCGCGCTGGCGATCGAGACACTCGGCCTGACCAAACGATTTGGCGCACGGCCCGCCGTCGACTCCATCGACCTTCATGTGCCGGCCGGCTCCGTGTTCGGATTCCTTGGCCCGAACGGGTCTGGCAAGACCACGACGATCCGGATGCTGCTCGGCTTGGCCAGCGCAAGCAGCGGCAGCATGCGCGTGCTCGGCATGGATCTTCCCAATCGGTTGTCTGCAGTGCTGCCGCGGGTCGGCGCGCTTGTCGAGGGGCCAGCGTTCTATCCGTTCCTCTCCGGGAAGGCCAACCTGCGACGCCTGGATTCCGCCGATCGTTACGCGCCACGTTCAACCCGCGACGAGCGCGTCGAACGCGCACTGGAGCGCGTCGGGCTCACACACGCGGCAGGCAAGAAGGTGCACGCATACTCACTCGGCATGAAACAACGGCTCGGCATTGCTGGTGCATTGCTCTCGCAGCGTGAACTGCTCGTGCTCGATGAACCCACGAACGGGCTCGATCCGCAAGGAACGCGCGAGGTGCGCAATCTCGTGGCGTCGCTTGCCGGCGAAGGCGCGACAGTGTTCGTCTCCAGCCATCTGCTGAGCGAGATCGAGCAAATGTGCACGCACGCGGCAGTGATGCGCGCAGGCAAACTGGTCGCGCAAGGAACGCTCGACGAGTTGCGCGGTAGTGCAGGTGCCGTCGCTGCGCTGCAGACCCCGGATGCTGCGCTCGCCAGGGAGATCCTGACAGCACACCGGCTCTCGCTCGAGCCCGCCGCGGCACCCGACACCCTCCTCGTGACGCTTCCGGTCGGAACCGCGCCCGAAGACGTCGTCGCCTGGCTGGTGCGCGGGGGAGCGAGGGTGCGGCAGTTCACCATGCACGGTGCGAGCCTCGAAGACCGATTCGTCGAATTGACGGGTGAGGGTTTCGATGTCGCAGACTGATTCGAGTGCCCAGGCCGCACTGAATGCGCGACGCGCGCACCCGTCCGCAGGTTTCGCGCTCATCGCATCCGAACTGTCAGTGCTGTATCGCAGACGACGCACCTGGGCGATGCTCGCAGCGCTGGCCGCCGTGCCGATCCTGATCGCCGTTGCCGTGCGTGTGACGAGCCGTTCGTCGGCGGGTCGCGGACCGGCTTTCCTGGACCAGATCACCCACAACGGCCTGTTCGTCGGGCTGACGGCGCTGATCGTCGCCATCCCGCTGTTCCTTCCGTTGACGATCGGCGTCGTCGCCGGTGACACGATCGCAGGCGAAGCAAGCCACGGAACGCTGCGCTATCTGCTGATCGCACCAGCCGGACGCGTTCGCTTGCTCGCCGTCAAATACGTCGGGGCAGCAGTCTTCAGCATCTCCGCGACCCTGGCGGTTGTCATTTCGGGCACGGTGATTGGAATCGCGCTGTTCCCCGTCGGCCCGGTGACGCTGCTCTCTGGAGACACGATCGACATCGGGCAGTCGATCGTGCGTCTGGCAGTCATCGGCGCGTTCGTCACGGTTTCGCTGCTCGGACTCTGCGCGATCGGCCTGTTCGTCTCCACACTGACCGATGTGCCTGTCGGAGCGATGGCCGCGACGATCGTGCTGGCCGTCGCCAGTCAGGTGCTCGATCAGATTCCGCAGCTGGATTGGCTGCATCCGTGGCTATTCAGCCACTATTGGCTCGATTTCGGCGATCTGCTTCGGCAGCCGATCGCATGGACGTCGTTCGGCGACAATGCCGTGCTGCAACTGGGCTATTTCGCCGTCTTCGCGGCGCTCGCCTACGGTCGTTTCGTGACGAAGGACGTGTTGTCGTAGCCGATTGCATAGCAAAAGCATGTGATTTGCGCAAGGCTGGTGTGCCGCTCGTTTGAGGGCCAGTATAAAAAACATGCCATCGACAGATGATCACGCTGCGCCGAAAAAACCCGTGGTGCTCGTTCTGATGGGTGTCTCGGGTTGCGGGAAGACAACAGCGGGAACGTTGTTGGCTGAACGACTCGGCTGGGCGTACGAAGAGGGTGACAGCCTGCACCCGAAGGCCAACGTCGAGAAGATGGCATCCGGACATCCGCTCAACGACGATGACAGGTGGCCGTGGCTCGAGAAGGTGGCGGAGTGGGCCGAGCAGCGCCTTGCCGCAGGGGAGAACGGTGTGATCACGTGTTCGGCCCTGAAGCGGTCGTACCGCGACCTCATCAACCGCCGTGGATCGGGCATCGAATTCGTGTACCTTCAAGGCGACAAAAAGCTGATCGCTGAACGACTCGCCGCTCGGCACGGGCATTTCATGCCGCCCAGTCTGCTTGACAGTCAGTTCGCCGATCTTGAGGAACCAAGCGAAGACGAGCCATACCTTCGCGTGCACATCGGAGCAACACCAGACGTGATCGTGAATACGATCATCACCGAACTCGACCTCGAGCGCTGAACCAGCAACAAGGAAGGAAACGCCGATGAGGATTCTCGACTCACTCGCTACCGCTGTCACATCGGTGGGGGCCGACGCAGCATCGGATGCTGCACACAAACCGTGGGACGGCCACGACACCCTTGTGCTGATCGTCGCTGCGATCGGCATTGCGATCGTCGTCGTGCTCATTGTCGTTGCCAAGATGCACGCATTCCTGGCACTGACGATCGCAGCCCTCTTCGTCGGGTTGGCCTCTGGGATCGCCATCGACAAGGTCACGGCCTCGTTCGAGGCCGGTGTCGGGGGAGTGCTTGGGTATGTCGGCGTGCTGATAGCGCTCGGCGCGATGCTCGGCAAGCTGCTGGCCGATTCCGGCGGCGCCGACCGCGTCGTCGATACGATTCTGCGCGGACGTCCGGCAACACTGCCGTGGAAGATGGCCTTGATCGCAGGCATCATCGGCATTCCGATGTTTTTCGAGATCGGACTCGTACTGCTGATTCCGGTCGTGATGCTTGCCGTTCGACGGTCGAAGGGTCCGGCGATGCGGCTGGGCATCCCGGCGCTGGCCGGCCTGTCAGTTCTGCACGGATTCATTCCGCCGCACCCAGGGCCGCTTGCCGCAATCGGCCTGCTGAACGCTAACGTCGGCATCACCCTCGCGTTCGGCTTACTGATCGCCATTCCGACGGTGGTTGTCGCAGGGCCGTTGTTCGGCAGGCTTGCAGCCAAGATGGTGCCGATCGGTGCCGCCGGCGCCGCTCTGGCCCTGACCACAAGCAGCACGACGACAAGCGGCACGACGGCAAGCAGCACGACCGTGAACGAGGCGACAGACCCGGCAGTGACATCCGCAGGCGCCACGACCACACCGTCCCCGACGACGACCACAACCGAGGGCGGGCCGTCGGACGGGCCGCACACAGCAGCGACGCGCGCTCAAGACCCGGATGCCAAGCGCACACCGACATTCGCGTGGACGCTTATCACGATCCTGTCCCCGGTTGTACTCATGTTGCTCAAGGCGGCCGCTGACATCTGGATGGACAAGGCTTCGCCGGTTCGCCACGTGCTCGACTTCATCGGCGACCCGGTGACGGCGTTGCTTATCGCCGTCCTGCTCGCAATGGTCACGTTCGGCACATCGGTTGGCTTCTCGTTCGCGACGCTCGGCACCAAGATCGGCAAGAGCCTGCTGCCGATCGTCGGCGCGATGATGATCGTCGGCGCAGGCGGTGGATTCAAGCAGGTCCTCGTCGACGGCGGCACAGGAAACACGATCGCGAAGGTGGCGATCGCCGCGCACATCTCGATCATTCTTCTTGGCTGGATCGTCGCTGTGCTGATCCGACTCGCGACAGGGTCGGCAACCGTTGCAACTGTCACCGCAGCCGGGATCGTTGCACCGCTTGCCACCGGCCTCTCACCCGCGCAGCTGGCCTTGCTCGTGCTGTCTATCGGTGCAGGGTCGCTGTTCTTCTCGCACGTCAACGACGCCGGATTCTGGCTCGTCAAGGAGTACTTCGGGCTAACGGTCGGTCAGACAATCAAGACCTGGTCACTCATGGAGACCTTGATCTCTGTGATGGGCGTCGTGCTCGTTCTTCTGCTCTGGCTGGTGGTTTAGCGTTTGCCGTTCTGGCTCATCCGGCTGAGGTACGCAGCCTCGGTTCGGGATGACGCGCCTGTCTTGCGCAGGATGTTCGACACATGCACGCTGGCGGTCTTCGTGCTGATGAACAGGCGCGCGGCGATCTCCCGGTTACTCAGACCCTGAGCGAGCAGCTCCAGCACCTGGGATTCGCGTTCGGTCATGCGGATGCTGGACGAAGCGCCCGCAGGCACACCGCGTGTGGTCAATCCGGCATTCTTCAGAAGCTCGTCCGAGCGTTGAACGTACAACAAAGCGCCGATGTTCTCGGCTTTCTCGCGCGCTGCACGTGCCCACTTCTCCGCAGCGGTCCTATCGCCGGCCTCGGCGCTGGCGAGCGCCAGCCGGTATGCAGCATACGGCCACAGTTGCGCGACGGACTCCGCACGCCCGGCAGCGTCGAGTGCCTTCTGCCACAACGCCGGATCGTTCCCAGCCATGGCATGCCCGCCGACTTCAGCGGTGAACTGCGCTACGTATGCTGCGGCGGTCGGCCACCATGACGCAGCATCAAGCACCTCACGAAGACGGCCGATGGCATCCGCGTGGGTTAACGGGGTGCCGACGCCCGCGGGCAAAGCGATGCCGGCGACTGCCGCGGCCGAGACGGCGCGTGCTGCCATGGCGGCAAGCGGCAGGTCGAAGGCGGGTTCCTGCCTGTGGCCGGCGGAAAGCAACACAGACGCCTCGGTCCACGCGCGCGCAGGATCGCCGAGTTCGAGAGCGATCTCGGCGGCGACGAACGCCAGGTTCAACTCGGACTGAGTGTCGATTCTGCCCTGCCGTTCGAGCCCACTGCGCCAGCCGCGCAGCAGCTCATCTGCACCGGCCGGATCACCATCGAGCACCGTCATGTGCAGCGCAAGTCTTTGCAGAGGAGCGCTGAATCCGATCGGCGGGTCAAGCTCGAGCGCCCGATCGAGCAGTTCACGTGCGCGTTCGGCCTGCCCAAGCGCCAGCAGCGGCGAGATCAGGTTGAAGGTCAGCATCGCGCCCGAGGTTCTTTCGACCATCCTTTCTCGAGCGATCGCGAGTCCTGCTTGCGCCGTTGCTACTGCGTCTTCGTAGCGTCCGAGCAAATTCAGGACGTCGGACTGATTCACCCAGTACCGCACAAGGGCGGAGTCCGTTGTGTCCTGCGCCAGTTCACCCGCACGTGCAAGATCGGCGAGGCCGGCTTCGATCTCGCCGAGCGAGACGCGGGAGACTCCGCGGATGTTCAACGCCACAGACCGGCGGGTGTCTGAGCCGACGGCGACGGCTTCCGCGTATGCATGATCTGCCACCTCCACCGCCTCGGAGAACCTGGCGACCAGCATCAGCCTGGCGGCAAGCTCACCAAGCACGTTCGCCCGCAGCACCGAAGGCTCGGGATCGGGGATCGCTGCAAGCGCTTGTTCAAGCAGTTCGATGGACCCGGTGCGTCCGTCGTTCGCCAGGAAAGACGCCTTGTTACGCAACATCCTGGCTCGCAGCGCTGGATCGTCGCCGCTGTCTTCGGTGAGCGCCTCATCGATCAGAGCGAGTGCACGCGTGCTCTCGCCAGCGTTGCGCAACATGTATGCCGTGTCAGAGAGCAGTTCGACCCGTGAGCGACCGGCGATGGCTTGCGCATCGGGCACACGATCCCAGAGGGCGATCGCTCGTTCGCCCATGCGCGCCCCGGCCGAGTGAGCGTATGACGCACGCGCCTGCGCCATCGCCTCGATGGATGCGGCAAACGCGTTGGGCAGATTGTGCGCCGCCATCCAGTGATATGAGATGGCACCGGCGTCAACGGATGCCCTCTGCCCGGCTTCAGACATGGCCTCGGCATACGCGGTGTGCAGGCGCACGCGCTCGCCAGGCAGGAGCTGATCGTGGATCGCCTCTTGCATCAGCGCGTGTCTGAACGCGTACGTCGTGTCGTCTGCGACGAGCACATCGGCGGCGATCGCTTCTCGCACTGCATCTTCGAGCCAGCCGACGTCGTCTGTGCTCATTGCCCGGGCAAGCAGATCATGACCCACCCGCTGGCCACCGGCCGCGATCGCTCGCATGACCTGCTGCGTTTGCTCTGCCAGAGCGTCATATCTGGCGAGTAAGACCCCGCGGAGCGTCGTTGGCATCTGCATCGACAGTGCAGAGCCCTTGCCGAGGTTCGCCAATTCTTCGACGAAGAACGGGACTCCATCTGAGCGGGAGAAGACCGCGTCGATGTCTGCTTTGGCTGCTGGCGCGTCCCAGGCACAGGCAAGCATGCGAGCCACCTGTCTTCTGCTCAGCCGCTCAAGCTCGATGCGCGTGACGCGACGACTCCGATCCAGTTCGGGCAGCCAGGACCGAAGCGCATGGCCGCGCGCCAGTTCGTCGCTGCGAAACGTGAATACGAACAACAGGCCGCGCGTCTCGAGGATCTTGACGAGAAATCGAAGTACGCCAAGGGTCGCCTGATCGCACCAGTGCAGGTCCTCGACCACGATGATCAAGGTCCGGGTCTTCGCCACGGATTCAACGAGAGTTGCGATCGCATCGAACAATCGCCCACGACCGCCTTGGCTGTCGTCGTCTGCACGCGCGTCGCCCGAGGCGCCGGCCAGCTCGGGGAGGAGGATGCGCAGCGCATCCCGTGCCGACGGGCCGATGACCTGATCAGCTTCTTGCGAACCGAGTTCTTGCGCACCGAGCAGCTGGCGCAGCACGGCGGCGAGCGGACCGTATGGTGGAGCATCCGAGTCGAGATCGACGCACTGACCGCGAGCCACCAGCGTGTCGTTCGGCACAGAGGCGATGAACTCGTCGATCAGCCGGGTCTTGCCGATCCCGGCCTCACCGCCGACCAGCACCACGCCAGTGGAGTCTTCGCGCGCATCCGACAACGCGTCACGCATTGACTGCAGTTCACGCTCTCGCCCGATCAGAGGGAGCCTGGCCGGTATCACCGCAACTCAGCGTCCAGTGATCTTCGCCGGGTTGAACGTGCGAGACGGGTCCGCCGAGTCGAAAAGGCCCTGCATGACTGCAACACCACCGGCCGAAATGTCCTGTTCGAGCCATGGCGCGTGCTCGAGCCCGACCCCGTGGTGGTGCGAGATGGTTCCGCCTGCGTCGATGAACGCCTGCTGAATCGCCGACTTGACCACGTCGTACTGGCCGAGCGGGTCGTCGCCATAGATGAACGCGAAGGTGAAGTACAGGCACGCGCCGGTGTGGTACGAGTGTGACAGGTGCGCCATGATCCACCCCTTCACGCCGATCTCGTCGTACGCCTTGTTCGCTGCGGCGAACACCTGGTTGTAGAGCGGAAGCAGCTTCGACCACGGAGCCGCCGTCTCTGACACATCCGCGGCGGCACCACGGTCCAGCAGGAAGTCGCGCAGATACGGCGTGTCGAACTTCTTCTGGTCGTAGAGCACGCCAGGGCCCTTGCCGACCCCGATTCCGCCGTGCTTCTTCACGATGCGGCCGACAAGTTTCTGCTGCCTTGCCACATGAGAATTGCTTCCCTCATAGCCGATGAACGACAGGCACATAGCGTCTGTGTCCCAGCCGCGAGCGTTCAGGTACTTCCCGAGACCCTTGGTCACGAGCGCCGAGATGCCCTTGCTCTCCTTGCCTGTTGCGAAGGAGAAGCCGGTCTCTCGCGCATCCGACACCCTGGTCACCGAGGGCGCCGCGTCGCTTTCCGAGATCGCGTGCATGGCGTCGAGCCCGGCCTCCCAGGTGGGGAACAGGTATGCGAGCACCTCGCGTTTGGCTGGAATCCTGTGCACCTGCACGGTGACCTCGGTGATCACGCCCAGCCTGCCCTCGCTGCCGACGATCATTTCGCGCACGTTCGGTCCGGTTGAAGCGCTCGGTATCGCCCTGATCACAAGCACAGTGCCTGGTCGCACAACCCGCAGTCCGCGCGCGATGTCTGCGATGTCACCGTACTTGTCGGATTGCATTCCGCTCGAGCGCGTCGCAACCCAGCCGCCGAGGGTCGAATGGGTGAAGCTGTCAGGAAAATGACCGAGCGTCCAGCCACGTTTCTTCAGTTGTTCTTCGAGATCCGGGCCCTGAGCGCCGGCTTGAACGCGCGCGAGCGAAGAATCCTCGTCGATCTCGACAACGCGGTCCATCCTGCCGAGATCGAGCGAGATCACCGTCCTTCTCTCATCGGCGTGCGGTTCAAGGCTGCCGACGATGTTGCTTCCTCCGCCGAACGGAATGATCACTGCGTCAGTGGCCGCCGCAGCATCCACCACTGCCTGCACCTCGGATTCGTCCGCCGGGTACACCACGAGATCCGGCGTTCGTTCGATGTGTCCTGACCGAACACGAATGAGGTCACGAAGGCTCTTGCCGTATGTGTGCACGACACGTTCGATCGGGGCCGTCGACACATACCTGTCGCCGACGATCGCCTCAAGCCGTTCAACGAAGTCGGCCTCGGCGTTGCTCGGCGGAACCTCAACATCGTCGAACGACATCGGATTCGGCGCAGGGAGGTTCACGTCGAGACCGACCGCCATCTGCACGAAGGGTGCGAAATTCGGCTTGTCCTGATGGTGGAACCCGATGCCGTCGACGCCCCAACCCCACCACTTCATGTGTTTGACCTCGGATGCGTGCGTAAGGTCTTTGACGTCAGTCACGGGTGCGCTCCTTTTGTTGCTGCAGTCTGCCCAAGAATAAGCGGTGTGTGCGTTTCCCGCAGCCGCACGATCTCCGCCTTGATGCGGGCGGTGAAGGCGATCGGATGCTCGCCGTCCTTGGCATACATCGGGTCGCCGAAGACGACTCCGACGGGAAGCCGACCGGGCTTTGGCCAGTTCGCGCCGCGCGGATGGGCGATGTGCACGCCGATTAGTGCTGTCGGTATGCACGGCACGTTGCACGCAGACGCAAGAGCGGCCGCTCCCGGTTTGAACGAGCCGATTTCGCCATCCCGCGACCGGGTTCCCTCGGGGAAGAGCAGCAGAGGCACGCCACGCTCGACAAGCGATTTCGCCTTGACCGTGCGTCCTTTCTGGCCGCTCCGTGTGCCGCGATCGACGGGAAAGGCGTTGAAGAACAGTGCCGTGAGACCTCGGCGCCATGTGACGTCGAAGAAGTAGTCACCTGCCGCCCCTGCCGCCAAATACCGCGCGTGCCGTCTGGGCAGAGCGCCCATGATCAGCGGAGCGTCCAGGTGGCTTCCATGATTTGCCACAGCGATGAACGGCCCGTCAACCCCCGAGAGTTTGTCTCGGTCGATCACGGTGACGGTCGTCAGCGACCAAACAAGGGGCTTCAGCATCAGCCGTTGGGCGACAAACCTGGCCGCTGCCATCGGTCGCGAAGTGAATCGATCGCGCAGAGGCCCCTCGCCGGTACCGGCGCGCCGTCGTGGTGCCTCGGATGCGTTCATCTTCCGGCCGCCTGATGCCGCCTGGTCGAAGAAAGCGCACTCGAGACCGCCCGCACTGCGCTGCGCGGGGCATGCCTGACCATCCACATGAGTGCACGGTACCGAACAGTAGGTATGGAGATCACCCGACCTTTGTCAACATCCCGAAGACAGGATTTCACAAGTTGTTCGGAGTCGATCCATAACGCGTTCGGAATCGAGCCGGCACGGATGCCTGCCCTCTCGTGGAATTCGGTGTGTACCCACCCGGGGCACAGCGCGGTGACGCCGACGCCGCTGCCCTTCAGCTCAACGGCAAGGCTTTCGGTGAACGACGTCACCCAGGCCTTGATCGCCGAATACCCGCCCATGGTGAGGAATCCTGCTGTACTCGAAACATTGATGATCTGCCCGTGGCCGCGTGCGCGCATCGCGCGGCCTGCTGCGCCGGAAAGCACGAGCACTGTCCTGCACATCACCTCGATGCCGCGATCCAGTTCGGAGGTGTCTGCATCCGTCAAGAGCGAGCGCACTCCAAAGCCAGCGTTGTTCACCAGAAGCTCGACAGGACGGTCTTCCGACAGCAGCCTGTCGGCGACGCGTTCGACGTCCGCGCGATCGGCGAGGTCTGCCGCGATGATCTCTACCGATCTGCCTCGTGCACGCAATTCGGCCGCCACAGATTCCAGTCTGGCCTCGTCTCGAGCCACGAGCACGAGATCGTACCCGCGTTCGGCCAGTTCGCGTGCGAACGCGGCCCCGATGCCAGACGTCCCGCCCGTGACCAGAGCAATACCGACGAGAGCAATACCCATGGCCATTACGATACGGTGCTTACAGGCTTCTTCCCGCTCAGCCGGCAGAAATATTCGATCCCCAGCAAGGGTTTGCAGCATGACGATGAACGACAACACCACGGTGCCGTCGGACGGGGCATACACATTCGATGTTCGTGCCTTCGCGCGCACGGCACAGGGCAGCATGCGCGATGAGATCGACACTGCGGAGTACGCCGGGCGGCGGCTGCCTGACGACGTGCTGCGGGCGCTGCGATTTCTGCGAGACCTCGAGGCGTCGACCATGGAGCACCTGCGCAACGTGCTGGTCACCGCGACGCACAAAGACGCCAGGGTAACGGCGTTCCTCGTGAGCTGGGCATTCGAGAAGTTCTGGATCGCCGACGCCATCCAGATGGTGCTCGAAGCCAATGATGAACCGGGAAGCGCCGCGGCTGACGACGCAGCAGGCAGGAAGCGTCGAGATCATGTTGAGGCTCCTGACCGTCGCGGACCGGTGATGCGCGCAATTTCTGCCATGCGCATCGGCACTCCGATCGTCGCCGTGCACATGGCGAGCGGACTGATCGACGAGTGGATAACGCGAGCGGCATATGAACGTGCCGTCGAGGTTGCGCAGAGCGCAGCGCTGACCAAGACCGTCGCGAGGTTACTCGACCTGAAGCACAGGCATTCTGAATTCTTCGAAGAAGAAGCCCGGCGCAGACTCGCCTCGACATCCCGGGCGGCCAGGTTGGCCAACCGTACGCTCGGACACCTGGCGTGGCCGCTCGGCTCGATCGGCAGGTCGAACGAAACGCGAGCGTTCTTCGAGCGGTTCGCATTCGGGGGAGCCGAGGGCGCTGCACGCGCGGAAGCAATCGAACGAGGCATCGCCTCTCTACCCGGAGTTGGCGCAGGCGTTGCACGCGACATTCGAGAAAGACTGGTGCCGTGAGCCCTCGTAAAGCAGCCGTACAAAAGAAGACGAACGGCGACGCGGTTGTCGGCGATCTCGGTTCCGCTCACGTCTTCGTGACGGGTGGAACGGGGTTCGTCGGGCAGGCGATCCTGGAGCGGCTGCTGTCCGACCATCCGCAGACGAAGATCTCACTGCTCGTTCGCGCGAAGGGCAGCACAAGCGGCGCAGACCGGCTTCGCACGCTGCTGAAAAAGCCGGTCTTCTCGGTGTGGCGCGACCGCGTCGGCGACGATGGTGTTGATCACGCCATCGCCGAGCGCATCTCGGTCATCGAGGGAGCGCTCGGTGATCTCACGACGCTGCCAAACGATCTGGACATCGTGATCCACAGCGCATCGACGGTGTCATTCGATCCGCCGATCGATCAAGCGTTCGCCTCGAACGTCGGCGGAGCTGTCGGCATCTACGACGCCCTGACCACCAGTGGTAGCGACCCGCACGTCGTGCACGTGTCGACCGCGTATGTCGGCGGTGTGCGCAAAGGCATTGCACCCGAGGCGAGTCTGACCCACAAGGTGGACTGGCGAGCAGAGTACGACATCGCCCGCGGAGCCCACGAGCGGGTCGAACTCGCGTCGCGCGAGCCTGACGCATTGCGCCGATTCATCTCCGCAGCACGAGCCAAGCACAGCAAGGAAGGACCGCAGGCGGTAGCGAAGGCCGCAGAGACCGCTCGCATCGAATGGGTGCGAACACAGCTGGTCGATTTCGGTCGCGTCAGAGCAGAGTCCCTGGGCTGGACGGACGTGTACACGCTGACGAAGGCGTTCGCGGAGCGTGCAGCAGAAGAACTCTGGGCCGCACGAGGCCACCGCCTGTCGATCGTTCGCCCGTCGATTATCGAAAGCGCGCTTCGGCATCCGTACCCAGGGTGGATCGACGGCTTCAAGGTCGCGGATCCGCTGATTCTTGCGTACGGGCGAGGCATCCTTCCCGAGTTCCCCGGACTGCCAGACAGCATTCTCGACGTGATCCCCGTCGACTTCGTCGTGAACGCCATCATCGCGGCCGCGGCAGCGCCGCCTGAGCCGAATCAGCCGTCGTACTACCAGGTGACGAGCGGCACGAGCAATCCGTTGCCGTTCCACTCAATGGTGCGCAATGTCAACGAGTTCTTCCGCTCGCATCCCGTTCCTCAGGACGGCGAAGGGCATGTGCAGGTTCCCACCTGGAAGTTGCCAGGCGGTCGTGAGGTCGAACGCCGCACCCAGCTGGCCGAGCGAGCGAACAACACGCGAGAGCGAATTATCGAGCGGATGCCGTCAACGGTGCGAACGCGCGCGTGGCTGGCCAACGTGCACCAACGCAGAAGCGACCTGGCGTCGTTTCGCACGTTCGCCGACCTGTACCGTGCATACGTGCAGTCCGAGATCATCTTCGACGACAGACACACAAGGGCCTTGAACGACGCGCTGGCTTCTGCGGGGGAGTCCGACCGCGGATTCGATGTGCGCGAGATCGACTGGGACGACTATCTGCAGCGCGTGCACATCCCGTCGATCATGACGCTGACTCGTGCCTTCGCCGTGCGGCCGAGCGCGAAACAGCGTGCGGAGAAGCCGCTGTCTCGCCGCACCGACGTCGTGGCGGTGTTCGACCTGGAAGGAACTGTCGTCGATTCGAACATCGTCGAGCAGTATCTGTGGATACGGTCGGCCGGGTTCCGCAGAGCGGCATGGCCGGGAGAATTCGCCAGCCTGATCGCCTCCCTGCCCAGGTATCTGAAGGCCGAACAGCGTGACCGGGGTGAATTCATCCGGGTATTCCTGCGGCGATACAGCGGCATGCCTGCACAACGGCTGCAGCAGATCGTCGCCCGCGGGTATGGCGAGACGATGCTGAGGCACACGATGCCCGCGGCGATCGACCAGATCAAGGCGCACCGTGAGGCAGGGCACCGAACCGTTCTGGTGACCGGATCGATCGGCACCCTCGCCGCTCCGCTGGCCGGACTGTTCGACGACGTGGTCGCAAGCACCATGCACGAGCGAGACGGCGTGCTGACCGGCTACCTGGACAAACCGCCGATCGTTGACGAGGCACGGGCCGCGTGGTTGCGACAGTATGCAGAAGAACACGGGCTCAATCTCACCCAGTCGTATGGATACGGAGACAGCCACGCCGATCTCGTGTGGCTCGAGTTGCTCGGCAACCCGAGCGCGGTGAACCCTGACACGCAGTTGGCGAGGGAGGCGCTGCGCCGTCGGTGGAAGATCAACAACTGGAAACGGGGTGCGCGCGGCGTGAACCGTGATTACATTGACGGTGACAGCGCAGCGGAAGGAGCGGCGGGCCAGCCGTAATGGCCGCCTGCAATTCTCATGGCATTCGATATCGACAAATTCACCTCCACGTCGGTCAGCGTGCACTGGGATGACCTTGACTTCGAGCAATTCCGCACGAACCCGATTCCGCAAGGATCGCTGCGAACGCTTCGCTACATGACCGATGTCGAGTATCACACCGTCTGTTACACCCGCGATCTCTTGACGACTCCTTCGCACAAGGAGCCGGAGGTCAGCGCGTTCATGACCATGTGGAACCGGGAAGAGTTTTGGCACGGCGAGGCGTTGTCTGCCGTGCTGGCCATTCACGACATCACCGTGGACTTCGATCAACTCAAGGCGAATCGGCTCAAGCTCGGCTGGAAGGATCGTCTCGATCCCATCAAGCAGTCGGTGCTCGGCAAACTTGTCGGCAACGACTTTGTGGCCGTGCACATGGCGTGGGGTGCTGCCAACGAGTTGAGTGCGATCGCTGCATACAACAGGATGGCCGAACTCGAGGAGCATCCCGTGCTGGCCGAGCTGTTGCGCAGGATCGCAAAGCAAGAAGCCAGACACGTTGCGTTTTACACCTCTCAGGCGCGCGAGCGGCTGGCCGCCAGCAAGAAGGCGCAGAAGTTCACCAGGCTCGCTCTGCGCAAATTCTGGGCGCCTGTCGGCTCCAGCATCATGGAGAAGGCCGAGGTAGTGCACGTCATGAACCACTTGATGAGCGGACCGGACGGGCGAAAAGCGGCGCACAAGATCGACGATTCGATCGCGAGGATGCCCGGCCTGGACGGCCTCAGAATCGTTGAAGATTCGCTCGACGCGTTGGGTATCGCCGCGTAGCGCTCTGTCAGGGTTCGCGCACAGGCAATGAATGCGGGTGCGGCGCGGTGAGCAGGGGCATGATCACCTCGTCGACAAGCGACGTGACATCGAAATCGTCGATTTCGTTGAACAGAAAATGGTTGCGCATGATGGCCGGGCCGGCCTCGAGACGCAGCGCCGTGAGGCCGGAAGCGTCGATCTCGCCTCTGGCGACCGCCCGATCGGTGAGACGGCGCAGCGTATGCAGCGCGGCAGAACGCGAATAATCGCGCACCCGGTCTCCCGCCGCAGGATCGATCAATGCCTCACCGCGCAGGCCACGCAACGCCTCGCCGATCGGCCCGGCCAGGCGGGCGGAAACGGTGGTGAAGGTAGCGACAATGTCGTCGCGCAACGTGCCGGTGTCTGGCAGGGCCCGGTCGCCAGGCAACGTCGCATACACGACATCCATCACCAGTTCGGTTCGCGTCGGCCAACGACGGTAGAGCGAGGCCTTTCCGGTGCCTGCGCGCCTGGCGATCCCATCCATCGACAGCCCGGCGTAACCGGCATCGGCCAGTTCGGTGAGCACGGCGTCGTAGATCGCCGCGGTCAACTCCGAACCACGCCGACGCGGCCTGCTGCGGTGATCAGCTTCAGCCGGAGTGCTCATGCTGCTGTCACCAACCCTGACGTGCCGTCGACGGTGACGCGCTGCCCAGTGCTCAGAACGCGCGTGCCGTCTCCTGTTCCCATCACAGCCGGAATGCCATTCTCGCGGGCGACGATCGCCGCATGTGACCCGATGCCTCCCGTGTCGACGACCACGGCCGATGCTCGCTGGAACAACGGCGTCCATGACGGGTTCGTGTATGGGCAGACGAGGACTTCTCCGGGTTTCAGCATGCCGAATTCCGCCGGACCCGAGATAACACGCACCGTGCCGGTGGCCCGTCCTGCGCAGGCAGGAGTGCCCGTCACCAGTGCGTTTGCCTGCCGTACTCTACGACCGAAAATGGCGGCATAGTCGACCATCGCCATCGCGGCCAGTTGCTCGCGCTTAAGCGACCGGGCTCGCACCAGAGCGCTCAGCCGCGCGGCATCCGTCTGCCCGAGTTTCGTGACATCCCGGATCGCTTCGATCTCGGCTAACCGCAGGTGGAAGACATCCTCGGCTTCGATCAGCGCACCGGCTGCTGTCAGCCGCCTGCCCACCTCGAGCAGCACTCGTCTGAGCAGGGGCATCACACGAGTGAACGCATCGTGCGAGTCCTCACGGAACGCGATGCCTGCCCTGGCAGCGTTAACGCGCTTCAGCATCTTGCGTCGAGCGTCTGGAGAGGCCAGGCGCCGATGCTGCATGAGGTCGGCTTCGGCGTCTGCCGAGCGATCCAGCTCGGCTCGTTCGTCGTGCTCGGCGGCGAGCATTGCGATCAGGCCGATGACGATCTGCGGCGCGTCCGCCCAGGTTGGAGGCGACACAAGTACAGGGCTGGTGGTCTCCCGATGCCCGAACTCGGTCAGATACGCGTCGAATTCGGCGGCGAACCAGGCGAATCCCGGATCGTGGTGGATAGCGCGCAGGGTCGCGTCTGCGTCGTCGGCGGCGAACAGTTCGGCGAGCAGCTCATCCGATCGCACACTGTCGGCCAGAGCGGTCAAACGCTCGTTTCCCTCCGTGGTCACCGTGCGTGCACCGACGATCAAGTCCGCCATCAGGTCTATCCTGCCCAAGCGCGCGAGCGCGAGACGAAGGCGCAGCAATGACAACCCCATCGCCGGCAGATAGTTGGTGCGCAGGGCGGTGACGGGTTCGACCAGCCGAAGTGCCGCACGGATGTCGCTCATCAATTGCTGCCACGTTGCCGCAGGCAGATCGTGCGCGGTGAGAGCTCGACGGGTGCGATCGAACTCGACGAAATGCGGATCGTCACGCCAGCGCACCGGGTTATATCGTCTGGCCCTGGAGAGCACGCTGAACGGTGCAGCAAGCACTCGCCAGCCCGGCGTCGGTGTCGGTGGCACGAACCGCACCACGACCCCGTCTTCTTCAGGCAGCATCGTGCCGAAATTCGTGTGGATGCCGACGCTTGCGATCACCCGCTCCATCAAACCAACGGGGCCGTACGGCAGCCACGTTGTCACATCCAGCGGGTACGGCCGCACGCTGAAGTAGTCGCTGAAGACGCTTCCGAGCAGTCTTTGGATGCGGTTCAGTTTTTGTGGCGTCGGCAGCGCTGTCATCGGCCTTGCCTGAACGAGCTGCACCTCACCGCCCGCTTGCGCCCACTCGATATCCTGTTGGCTGCCGAAATGGTCTTCGACGGCTCGACCGAGTTCGGCCAGCCGGCGAAGCACATCCACCTGCAGAAGCGGGTCGGCCGACGCCTTTCCGTGCGTCTGGCTGGTGCCGCCGGCATCATTGCTCAGGATGATCGTCTCGCGATTACCTGGGGACCAATTCAGCACCGCCCCGTCGCGATCGATCACATAGTGATCTGGCGTCACCAATCCGCTCACCACCGACTCGCCCAGCCCGGCGCTTGCATCGATCACCATGCGGTCGCGGGCGCCGGTCACCGGGTCCGCGGTGAACAGCACACCAGCGGCGTCAGCATGAACCATCGTCTGCACGACGACCGCGATGGCGACATCGTCGCCGTCCAGCTGCAGCCTGCGCCTGTACGCGATTGCGCGATCATTCCACAGTGATGCCCAGCAGTCGCGCACCGCTCCCAGCACGGCGTCCGCGCCGAGGATGCCCAGGTAGCTGTCTTGCTGACCGGCGAACGCTGCTCCCGGCAGGTCTTCCGCTGTTGCGCTCGAGCGCACCGCGACGGTTCCGCCCACGCAGTCGTATGCTTCAGTGATCGCGGCGCGAAGCTGCTCTGGCAGGCGAAGCTGCGCGATTTCGTCGCGCAGGGCCCGGGCATCTGCGTGAGCACGCGCGGCGATACCGTCGCTCAGGCCAGCCGTCTCAATGGCGACGCGGTACGCGTTCGTTGTCACGACGAACCCGGTTGGGACCGGAAAGTGTGCCAGGGTCAGCTCGCCGAGATTGGCTCCCTTGCCTCCTACCAGCCCGATGTCGTCTTTGCCGACCTCTGCCAGGTCGACGACGAGCGGTCCGGTCTTGACACCTGTGCTCTTGACACCCGTGCCGAACGTCGGCTCCACGATGCACTCTCCTCAAATAGAGAACTACGAGTTCTCTATTGCGAGTGTGTCATATTTCGGCACAGAGTCAATGGGCTGTGTAGCCGCCGTCGACGACGAGATCGGCACCGTTGATCATCCGTGCGCCATCGGATGCGAGAAAAATGGCCGCCGCGGCGATCTCGTCCGGCTCGGCGAAGCGGCCAGTCGGAATCTGCGTTTTGAGTGCTTCGCCCGCACGCCCCTCCCAGGCCTTCCTGCCGAGATCGGTAAGCACGACGGTCGGCGAAATCGTGTTCGCCGTGACGCCGCGGCCCGCCCACTCGAGCGCGAGCACCTTCGTCAGCCCGATGACTCCTGCCTTTGACGCGCAATATGCCGCGTGCCGATCGAGCGCCACGGAGCCGGCCTGCGAGGCAAGGTTGATGACGGTGCCGGAACCCCGCCCGAGCATCACGGCTCCAGCACGCTGGCTCATCAGGAATGTCCCGGTCAGATTCACGGCCAACGTGCGATTCCATGCTTCCAGCGACAGCGATTCTGCAGCATCCAGAACCGCGATGCCCGCGCAATTCACCAGCACGTCCAGCGTGCCGTATCGTTCAACGGTTGCGCGAACGACAGTGTCGACCGACTGCTCATCTGTGACATCGCAGTGGAACGCGGAACTGTCCGACCCGATCCGTTCCGCATGCTGCAGTGCCGCGTTCAGCGAAATGTCGGCGATCGCCACCTGCGCACCCTTCGCGGCGAACGCTGCAGCGATCGCAGCGCCGATGCCGGACGCGCCACCGGTGATGAGCACTACCCGGCCGCGCGCTCCGAACTCCAGATCAACGGTTGCCATCGTCATCGACTCCTTTCGCGACCGAGCCGGACGCACGCATCCGATCGTAGCTGGCGCAGAACGCTGACCATGCACGACACTGGAGGTGATCGTCGGCCACAGGTTGTGGCCGGCGTGATGGTGTGGTGAACGCGGGAGGAGCAGCGAATGGCGGTATGGATCTGCCTGGCGTGCGGGGTCGAGCATCCGGAGTCTGATGTTCCGCCCGCCACCTGCGCGATTTGCCTGGATGAACGTCAATACGTTCCGCGCAGCGGGCAGGCCTGGACGTCGCTCGAGCAGCTGACCGCCGACGGATACCGCGTTCGGATCGCGAACGTAGAGCCGGATCTTTTCGGCATCACCTCGGCGCCCGAGGTCGGCATCGGCCAGCGGTCATTGGTTATTCGAACCTCGGCAGGCAACGTGCTGTGGGATCCGGTCGGATTCGTAGACGAGACGGCAGCTCGCCAGGTGCGTGAACTGGGGCAGGTCGCTGCGATCGTTGCAAGCCATCCGCACATGTACGGAGTTCAAGTCGCATGGTCGAGGCTGCTTGGCGACGCGCCCGTGTTCGTTGCAGACGCGGATCGCGAGTGGGTGCAGCGCGAGGATGCGAACATCCGATACTGGAGCGGCGACCTGGAGGTTGTGCCAGGGATCACCGCGCGGACTGTCGGCGGTCACTTCCCCGGCAGCGCTGTGGCGCTCTGGCGGGCAGGGGCCGATAGGCGCGGCGTTCTGCTCACAGGCGACACGATCTTTCCCGGGCCGGACGGGCGCACCGTGTCATTCATGCGCAGCTACCCGAATCGGCTTCCGTTGTCCGCAGCCGTCGTTGACAGGGTGGCGAACGCGGTCGCCGACCTGCCGTTCGACCGGCTATACGGCAACTTCGGCGGGGTCGTCGATACGGATGCTCGCGCGATCGTTCGATCATCGGCCGACCGATACATGGCGTGGGTTCGGGGCGACTTCGACCACTTGACGTAGCGGAATGCTCCACCAGATGCACCCCGCGCGATACGCTCGGCCTGTGGCTGATTCTTCAGACCGGGCACTCGATGGCTCGAGAGCCGCCGTGGTCTACAATCCAACAAGCATTTCCGTGCCCGCATTGCGGGCGGCCGTTGCCGAGCAAGAGCGGCGCGCAGGTTGGGCGCCATCGAGTTGGCATGAGACGGCAGCTGACGACTCTGGCCGCGCGGCGGCGCGCGAAGCCGTGAGCGACAACCCAGACATGGTGATCGTGGCCGGAGGCGACGGCACGGTGCGCGTGGTTGCCGAGAACATCAGGGAGAGCGGGGTACGCCTTGGAGTTGTGCCAGCTGGAACGGGAAACCTGCTCGCCAGGAACCTTGATATCCCCGTGAATGATCTGAAGAACGCCGTGCGCATCGCGTTCTCGGGCGTTGACCGGATCATCGATGTTGCCCGCATCGAACTTGAAGATGCGGACGGAACGCGGCACGCGCACGATTTTCTCGTGATGGCGGGGATCGGACTTGATGCGCACATGGCCGCGAATACGAACGAGCGGCTGAAGAAGCGCATCGGCTGGCTGGCATACACCGATCCCATCGCCCGATCCGTGATCGGCAACGAACAATTGTCGATGCAGTACCAACTTGACGGATCACGACCGCGGACGTTGCGTGCGCACACCGTCATCGCAGGTAACTGCGGAACGTTGACCGCGAACATCCTGCTGCTGCCAGACGCGGTGATCGATGATGGACTGCTCGACATCGTCGCGTTGCGACCGAGCAATCGTTTCGCTTGGGCGCGCATCGTCTCTTCTCTGGTGCTCAACCGATTCACCCATCGAACCAAGCCGGGCAGGCTGGCCAGGCGTGCCGCTGGAGAGTTCGGCGGACTGCAGTACGCCCAAGCCCACTCACTGGTTGTGCGGCTCGCGGAGCCTCAGCAGATTCAGCTCGATGGCGACAGTTTCGGCGTCGTCTCTGCCCTGAAGATCTCGATCGTCGACGCCGCGTTGCCCGTGCGCGTCGAGCGCAGCTCTTCCACCTGATTCTCCTGCGCGGTGGGCAGCCGCGCTTTCAGTCGCTGCGGCTCCAGCCGATCGCCGGCGCGATGTGGTCGGCGATGGTCTGTAGAAGATGTGCGTTGTATTCGACTCCGAGCTGGTTCGGAACCGTGAGCAGCAGGCTGTCCGCCTCCAGCACTGCGGCATCCGCCGCCAGCTCCGCCGCGATCGCATCCGGCTCGCCAACATAGCTTTTTCCGAATCGCGCGAGTCCGCCATCGAGGTACCCGACCTGGTCGGAGCGTTCACCGGCGGCCATGTCGCCGAAGTAGTAGCGGTCTGTATCGGTGGTGATCGGCAGGATGCTGCGGCTCACCGACACGCGAGGCTCGCGGGTGTGACCGGCGGTGCGCCAGGCGTCCCGAAACATGCGAAGCTGTTCTGCCTGCAGCTGATCGAATGGAACGCCGGTGTCTTCGGTGAGCAGGGTCGAACTCATCAGGTTCATGCCGCGCTCGGCCGTCCACACCGCCGTCGCCCGGGTCCCAGCACCCCACCAGATCCGATCGGCAAGCCCAGGAGACTGCGGTTGGATGGCCAGCGGCGCGTCCGATCCGGTCATCTGCGGATTCGATTGCACAACGCCGGCGCCGGCGATCGCGGCACGGAACAACTCGGCGTGCGACCGCGCGACATCCGCGTCTGTGCTGCCAGGTTCCGGAACGTAGCCGAATGCTTCCGATCCGCGCAGCGCTGGTTCGGGGGAGCCGCGGCTGATGCCCAGTTGCAAGCGGCCGCCCGCGATCAAGTCAGCTGCCGCGGCATCCTCAGCCATGTACAACGGGTTCTCATAGCGCATGTCGATGACGGCCGTGCCGATCTCGATGCGCCGGGTGCGTGCACCGATGGCGGCAAGAAGCGGAAACGGGGAGGCGAGTTGTCTGGCGAAATGGTGCACACGCACATATGCGCCATCGATGCCGATCTCCTCGGCGGCGACGGCCAACTCGATCGTCTGAAGTAAGGCGTCGCTTGCCGTCTGCGTCTGCGATCCAGGGCTCGGTTGCCAATGCCCGAACGATAAGAATCCGATCCGCTTCATGTGTAGTCAAGCGTAGCCACTTGCTTTGCTATTCCGCAGGCAAGCAAGATTGGCCAGAATCGATGCGAATTTGTACCGACATGTCGAAATCGTCCAATCGAGTTCGACGCATAGTTGTGAGGCACACTGCCTCGAACACGCGGAAGGGGTCGCAACAATGAAGTACATGCTGATTTTGAACGGCGATGAGAACACCGAGTCAGGCGCGATGCCGTCGGATGAAGACCTGAGTGCGATGGGGAGATACAACGAGGAGCTCATCAAAGACGGCGTGCTTCTTGCCGGCGAAGGATTGCACCCGAGTTCGAAGGGAGCCCGAATCGAGTTCGACGGAGATGACCGCACGGTCACGGATGGACCATTCACGGAGACCAAGGAGCTGATCGCCGGGTTCTGGATCATCCAGGCCGGATCTAAGGAGGAAGCGGTCGAGCGGGCACGACGTGCTCCGCTGAAGGCCGGCCGCATCGAGGTGCGTGAGATTTATGACGTGTCTGAGTTCGATCAGACCAACGAGTTCGTTCAGAAGGAAGTGCAGTGGCGGGAGCAGACCGGCCAGTCGCGCACGGCGTGAGGGATCGCGAACAGACTGAGGCGGGCTCTGCTGGTTCCGCTGGCAAGGCAGGTTCGGCAGAGACCCACAGGGCGATCGAGGCGGTCTGGCGCATCGAGTCCGCCCGCATCATCGCCGGCATGGCACGGATGGTCGGAGACATCTCACTCGCGGAGGAGTTCGCACAGGATGCCCTCGTGGCCGCACTCGAGCAGTGGCCGCGCACGGGGATCCCGAGGAACACCGGCGCCTGGCTGACAGCGGCTGCCAAACGTCGCGCGATCGACCATTGGCGCAGGCAGGAACGGCTCGGCGTCAAATACCAGGAGATCGCCCACCGGTTGCAAACGGATGGACCGAC
>DATMTC010000046.1:0-1628 GCA_035565115.1 Microbacteriaceae bacterium
ACGTTGCCGTTCCACAGCACTTCTCGTCGCCACCGACGACGTAGCGTGCGTCTGACGACGCGGAACAACGTAACGGCAAACGGCAAGTCAAGCCAGATGAGCGTGTCAGCCCGCTCAGCCAACAGGTCGCGCACCGAGGAGTATTGCCACTCCGTTGTCCACGCATCCGCTGCCGTGAATGCCTCGACGTCCTGAACAAATGTCGCCCTGGGTTCCCAATTCTCGCCGTGAAACAGGCCGTCGATTTCGGTGTGCTTGCCTCCGGTGATGGCGGCGATTCGAGTTGCAAGTGTCGATTTCCCCACCCCGGAGACGCCCGCAACGAGAACGCGCCGAGGGCGTATCGGAAGCCGGTCTTGCGCAGTCAGCACCGGTCGAGCATAGCCCGTCGCCGACGGGGCGAGGAAGTAGCCGCCGAACGGATGATGCGCAGCAATCCGGCGGACGATGCGCAGTGGCGCACTCGTGCAGCATGATGGTGCAATGCCGAAGACCGTGAACGAGATTCAATGGCCCATCGACACCGCGCGGCTGAGCATCCGCCCTGTCGTGCCCGCAGACGCAGACGCGATGTGGGCGTATCGCAGCCTCGAATCCGTCACGACGTGGATGACGACCTCGGCACCAGACCGCAATGAGTTCGCGCGATATCTCGCTGAGCCGGATCGTCTCGCCAAAACGCTCGTCATCGAGCACGACGGCACAGTGATCGGCGACCTGATGATCGCGATCGAGGATGCATGGGCCCAGACCGAGGTTGCCGACCAGGCGCGCGGAGTGCAGGCAGAACTCGGCTGGTGTCTGAGTCCGGAACACGTCGGCCACGGCTACGCGACAGAAGCAGTGGCCGAGCTCATCCGCATCAGCTTCGAGGAGCTTGGGCTGCGTCGAGTGACCGCGAACTGCTTCGCAGCGAACGAGGCGTCATGGCGGCTGATGGAGAGACTTGGCATGCGCCGTGAGCAGCACACCGTTCGCGAGTCACTGCACCGATCGGGTGTCTGGCACGACGGCTTCGGCTACGCGCTTCTCGCCGAAGAATGGGCGGATGCTGCGGCCGGTCGGGCGAGTGTTGGTCAAATCGCCCAATGATGGTCCAGATGCACCATCATTCGGCGAATTGACCATCGGCCGGCAGTTCGCCACGCGACTGCTCGCAAGGTGGGTGCCGGCCCGCGGGCGGCGGGCCCTTACGCCTGCTTGCGCAACCCGGCAAGCAGCTCGGGTGCTCGACGGTCGAAGACGCCGCCGCCGACACGAACACCGATGACGGTGAATGCGCAGCCGAGTCCGATGCCGAGCACCAGCGCGATCCAGCCGAACAGCGCCTGGCCGGTCGCAAAGCCGATGATCGCCGTGACGAGCTCAGGCAAGATGAGCACGCCAAGGATGCCCCAGGTGGCGAACGAGGTGATCATCGTCGTGAATCCGGCACCTGGCGGCGACTTGAACGGGCTGTCGCCTGGCGCCGGAACCGGAATCGTGACACGAGCGGATGTCACGCTCGACAGTCCAAGGCCACTCAGCAGAACACCGAGCGACAGGCCGAGCAGACCGGGAAGCATCGTCCATGACCCCGTCACCCAGACAGACAGAATGGTGATCGCGATCACGGCAGGAATGGCGAA
>DATMTC010000047.1:0-2430 GCA_035565115.1 Microbacteriaceae bacterium
GGGGGATGACATCCGCTTGACGGTCGACCTGCAGCCCAACTTTGCACTCAATCAGCCATTGTCCACGTTCGCGCTTGCGGCGTTCGAGCTGCTCGATCCGGAGGCGGGATCTTCGGATGCCCCTTCGACGGGCTCAGGGACCGGCATCGGCACAGGCAACTACGCTCTTGACCTGATTTCGGTGCTCGAATCCACCCTTGATGATCCTCGCCCGGTGCTCTCCGCTCAACAATTTGCGGCCCGCGGCGAGGCGGTCGCCGCCATGAAAGCCGACGGTATCGAATACGACCAACGCATGGATCTGCTCGAAGATGTCACCCATCCGAAACCTCTGGACGAGTTGCTGAGTCAAGCGTTCGAGACGTATGCGTCAAGCCAACCCTGGGTGCGCGACTTCGAGCTCAGCCCCAAATCGGTTGTGCGAGACATGTTTGAGCGAGCCATGTCGTTCGGGGAATATATCGCATTCTACAAGCTGACCCGGTCAGAGGGTGTCGTGCTTCGTTATCTGTCCGATGCATACCGAGCAGCACGACAGACCATTCCTGACGAGCTGAAGAACGAAGAGTTGCTCGATCTGATCGAGTGGCTCGGTGAACTTGTGCGCCAGGTCGACTCGAGCTTGCTCGACGAGTGGGAAGAGCTTGTGCACCCGGATGCGGCCCGCCATGAGCAGGAGTCGGCGCTGGTGCCCCCGGCTCCGCGAAACGTCACCACCAACCGCCGGGCGTTCACCGTGCTCGTGCGCAACGAAATGTTCCGACGCGTGCAGCTGGCTTCTCGCGAAGCGTATGACGAACTTGCCGCCCTGTCTGACGACGTGAGCGCTGAGGAGTGGGCGGATTCACTCGACGCATACTTCGCCGAGCACGACGAGATCTTGACGGACGCGGATGCGCGCAGCCCGGCGATGATCATCGTCGACGACAGCGCCGCGAGTAACGGGCTCTGGCGGGTGCGGCAGATTCTTGCCGATCCTGCGGGCGATCACGATTGGGGCATCGCTGCGACGGTCGACCTGGCAGAATCCGCCGAACTCGGAGCTGCCGCCGTGCACGTCACGGCCATCGACAGGCTCTGAGCCGGCGTCCCGGCTTGCGTGGCTCAGCCGGCCAGGCGAGCGCAATCGATGCACAGTTCGGCGGCCGGCCTGGCCTCGAGACGGGCGGCTCCGATGGGGTTGCCGCATCGCGCGCAGACGCCGTATGAGCCATCGTGCATTCTGGCGAGAGCTGCATCAACCACGCGAACCTGGGCTTCCGCATCGGTGACGAGGCCGCGCAGGCTCGACCACTCCTGCGACATCGTCGGGCCTTCTGGGTCGTGCTCGTCGTCAGCGGAAGCATCCGCTCGTGCGATTTGAACCTCTCCCATCGACTCTCGAAGCACCGTCAGATGATGCTCGGCATCGTCGCGACGCTTGTGCAGAAGTGTTGCGAGATGACGACGTTGCGCGGCTGTGAGCTTCGATGCGTCCATCAACACAGCATGGCACAGCCGTTCGGCTCCGCCGCCGATGCTGGGCAGGATGCATCCGTGTCATGGGCATCCGTGACCGGGCATCCGTGTCCGGGCATCCGTGACCGGCCATGTCACGGCGAGGTGACCAGTGGGGCGTTCGCATCTGCCGCCCACTCGTTCAGCGAGCCGTCGTAGATCGACACGTTCTCGTGGCCGAGGATGGTCAGCGCGAGCGCATCCGACGCTGCGGCGATGCCAGCTGCGCAGTACGTGATCGCGGGCGCATCCGCTGTGACCGTTGAGAAAATCTGCTGGAGGTCGGCCGCAGGCAGAAAGGAGTTCGTGTCACGATCAACAAGTCGCGACGCAGGCGCGCTGATGCTCCGCGGGATGTGACCAGCGCGCGCACGATGGCCCCGTGTGTCTCCGCGGAACTCGGCTGTGGGGAGCCCGCACACCAGCGACCCGCTCGATTCTCCGCTGGCGACCAATGAGACCGACGCCTTGTCTGCCCACAACTCGGGCCGCTCGCTGGCCGTGAACGGCCCGGCGGCCCTGGCAGCAACATATCCGAACTCCATCGGCCTGTCCTCGGCCGCCCACTTGCGCAGACCGCCGTCGAGAACCGCCACCCGGTCGTGCCCGAAGGCACGGAACAACCACCAGAGGCGCGCGGCCCACTGCCCGACCGAGTTGTCGTATACGACCAGTGTGGTGTCGTTGTCCACGCCGAGGCCGGCGGCCGCACTTTCGAACTGCGTGGCATCCGGACGCGTGAATCCGAATTGCGCGTGCCGGTCGCTGAACTCATCGATCAGGTCGGCGAACACCGCGCCGGGAATGTGGCCGTGGACCAGGTATTGCTCGTCGCCGCTGACGTACGTAGCGGGTCCGTCGGCAGCAGGGCCGGCTGCAGCGGGATTCTGCGACGCGACCGGCAGTACCGTGGCGTCCGCGATCACGAGACCA
>DATMTC010000048.1:0-19333 GCA_035565115.1 Microbacteriaceae bacterium
GAGCCAGCCACGCCGGCGACCGAAGCAACTGAAGTGCCGACGTCGCAAGCGCCCGCCCCAGCAGTGGACACACCGGTATCCGCAGCGCAACCGGCCCAGGCGCAGCAAGCGCCCGAGCCCGTTCCGGCTGCTTCCGCGGCACCCGTGGCTGCGGCTCAGCCAGAGCAGCAAGCACCAGAGCAGCAAGCACCAGAGCGGCAAGCACCAGAGCAGCAAGCAGCCCGCGGTTCACACGCGGGCTCAGGGTATGTGACGCCTATTGTTCGCAAGCTGGCGAACGAGCAGGGCATCGACTTGAACACGGTCACCGGAACCGGTGTCGGGGGCCGCATCCGCAAGCAGGACATCCTGAATCAGGCCGGGTCGGCAGAACCTACCGCGCCGGCGGCCGCTGCTCCCGTGGAAGTTTCTCCGCTGCGTGGCACAACTCAGCCGATGTCACGCTTGCGCAAGGTCGTTGCCGAGCGTGCCGTCATCTCGATGCAGAGTTCAGCTCAGTTGACATCGGTCGTTGAGGTCGACGTGACCGCAGTTGCCGCCCTGCGCGACAGGGTGAAGGCAGAGTTCTTGCAGAAGACGGGCAACAAGCTGTCTTTCTTGCCGTTCTTTGCGCTGGCCGCGGCCGAGGCGCTCAAGGCGTATCCGGTGATCAACGCGACGATCGAGGGCGACTCGATCGTCTACCCGGATCACGAGAACGTGTCGATCGCCGTCGACACCGAACGCGGGCTGCTGACGCCTGTCGTCCGCAACGCGTCAGAGTTGGACATCGCAGGCATTGCCTCGCAGATTGCCGATCTGGCGGCCAGGACTCGTGACAACAAGCTGAAGCCAGACGAGTTGGCGGGCGGCACGTTCACTCTGACGAACACCGGATCGCGCGGAGCGCTATTCGACACTCCCCTGGTGTTCCTTCCGCAGGTTGCGATTCTTGGAACCGGCATTGTCGCCAAGAAGCCGGTCGTCGTTTCGGTTGACGGCTCGGATGCGATTGCGATCCGCTCGACCGTCTACCTTGCTCTGTCATACGACCACCGCATCGTTGACGGTGCGGATGCTGCCAGGTTCCTGGTGGCGGTCAAGGATCGTCTCGAGGCCGGCCAGTTCGAAGCCAACCTGGGCATCTGACCGGCAGGCGACTCAGGCTGCGAAGATCTCCCTGAGTCGCCAACCGTGTTCGCCTTTGATGGCGAGAACAGAAACGGGTTGCGCGGCGGCGTCCGACCGTTGAGCGTGCGGCAGTTCAACGAGTGCAGAGTCACCTGTTCGCTCGATCAGCGACGCGTCTGAGGTCGACAGTGCGGAAGCAGCGCGCTCGGGCTTCCCGCCGGATGCGGAGTCGATGGCAGCTGTGATTGCTGCCGAGTCCGTCTGCAACAGCGGTGATGCATCCTGATCCGTCAGCGTCAGGCAGGCGAGCGAGTGCTTCGCCAAGCACTGGTCGCGGGACGCAAGCAGCGCGACGACGGCCGCCACGGGCTCATCCTGGGTGACGGCGTCGCCGGCTGAGCTCTTCTGTGCGCTGCGAGGCGTGCCGCGGGGCGTGCTGGTTGGCGTTGACCGCGTTGGCGCATTTGCGCTAGACCGCTCGGCGCGCACCTGCTCGGTCGGACCTTGCGTTTCAGGAGGAATGGCAGCCAACCCGGCAACTGCGACCACGCAGGCAAGCAGGCCACCGAAGACGAGTTGCTTACGCCTGCGCTGCATCACGGGCGCTATGGCTGTTCTGAGCGACCGAATCGGCCCAGCATCGAGCACTGCCTCGGTTCTGGCGATCACCTCCTGACTGGTCAGACGGCCCACTGCCTGATGACCGACCGTCATGCGACCGGCTGACGGCCTGCCGCCTACCCGTTCGTCGTGGCGGCCAGCCTGCCGCTGCGAAACATCGCCATCAGCGTTCTGCGCACGGTGAACGGCCCCGGGGGTCGCGCTCGGATGCAGTATGAGCGGTGCGGGCTGAGCGAACGCATACAGCGCATCCTCCGCGCGGTCACACGCGGCTTGCTCGTCGGTGGCAGTAGCAACGCCGGCGATGGCACTGCGGACCTGCGCAAACTCAGCTTCGCGGCCCTCGACCTCGACACGGTCGAGAACCAGATCGACGATACCGAGAAACTGCGCCCAGTCGGCGCCGCGAGCGTGCATCGCGGCCGGCGAGTACGACGGAGGAAGCCGGGAAGCGTGACCGAGCGAGATCAGGACTGGTCGCCCTGTGCGGTCGAAAAGGACGTTGGTCGGCCCGATGGCGTTGTGCGCAAATCCTGCTGCGTGCACATCCAGGATGCCACGAAGCACTGACACGAGAACAGTGACGGCTTCGCCTGCTCGCACCCTGCGGCGCTGCCGCACGAACACGGCGAGCGACCCCTCACCCAGCCACTCAAGCACGAAGCACACCGTGGAATCTGCGCCGGAGCAGACGTCGATCAGACGTGCGACATGCGGCGATCGTGCACGTTCATATGCAGCCAGTTCGAGAGCGACACTGGCGTCGTCTGCGTTGGCGATCACCTTCAACGCGACGGTCAGCGGATCCGCGGACCGATTCGAGTGACCGAGCCAGACGGCAGCGCGCGAGCCGGTGCCGAGGGCGCGAACCACCCGGTAGCCGCCGATTGATCTTCGGTGTTCCTTCACCGGCTCCGGACTGTGCGCTGCGCTCATGCTTCCATCGTTGCCCCGCCGAACTCTTCGTCGGTGACGTCGTCGCCGAATTGGGGACTGTGGGCGCTGCGTGGCGATGTCGAGGGCGAGTGGTCCCATAGACTGGTGCCGTGGTCGACATTGTCGTCACGGGACTAAGCGCCAATTCCGTGCCGTATTTAGAGGCCCTCGATCAGCAGCGTGCAACACACGCTGCCGTTGTCGCAGGGCTGGCGCCAGACACTGTCATTCTTCTCGAGCATCCGTCTGTGTACACCGCAGGCAAACGCACCGAGGACTCGGAGAGACCCGCGGACGGCACACCGGTCATCGATGTGGATCGCGGCGGCAAGATCACCTGGCACGGTCCAGGGCAACTTGTCGGCTATCCGATCATGCGGCTTCCGCACCCGATCGACGTCGTCGCGTATGTGCGAATGCTCGAAGGCATGCTGATCGATGTTCTCGACGATCTCGGTGTGCAATCGCACCGCGTGCGAGGTCGCAGCGGCGTCTGGGTGACGACCGATGGGCCCGATGCGAAAATCGCAGCCATCGGAATTCGCGTGGCAGAGGGCGTGACGATGCATGGATTTGCGCTGAACTGCTCGAACAGTCTTGACGCATACGACCAGATCGTCGCATGCGGCATCCCCGACGCCGGGGTGACGACGATCAGCAATGTGCTCGGTCGCGTTGTCGACCCAGCAGAAGTCGCGCCGCTCGTGCAGCGGCGATTTCGCGATAGCTGGGCGGTCTTCTCGTGACTGCGGCGCCAGACGGGCGAAAGATGTTGCGCCTTGAGATCCGTAACGCCCAGACGCCGATCGAACGCAAGCCGGAATGGATCAAGACGCGAGCGAAGATGGGACCGCAGTTTCGTCAGCTGCAGGCGCTCGTCAAGGACGAGAACTTGCACACAGTGTGCCAGGAAGCGGGCTGCCCGAACATTTACGAGTGCTGGGAGGACCGCGAGGCGACGTTCTTGATTGGCGGCGCCCAGTGCACCAGACGGTGCGACTTCTGCCAGATCGACACGGGCAAACCCGCTGCATACGACACCGATGAACCCCGGCGCGTCGCTGAATCGGTCACCCAGATGCGATTGCGCTATGCGACAGTGACCGGGGTGGCCAGGGATGATCTAGATGACGAGGGATCCTGGCTGTACGCCGAAACCATCCGGGAAATCCATCGGCAGTCTCCCGGCACAGGTGTCGAGATACTTGTTCCAGATTTTTCCGGAAACCCCAGCCACCTCGGCGAAGTGTTCTCTGCGCGGCCGGAGGTTTTCGCTCACAACGTCGAGACGGTCCCGCGCATCTTCAAGCGCATCAGGCCCGCCTTCCGCTACGAGCGTTCCCTCGACGTGCTGACCCAGGGAGCGGCTGCAGGTCTCATCACCAAGTCGAATCTCATCCTCGGGATGGGCGAGGAACGTGCCGAGGTGACCCAGGCGCTGCACGATCTGCATGATGCAGGCACAGACATCATCACGATCACGCAGTATTTGCGGCCGAGCCCGCGGCATCTGCCCGTGCACCGCTGGGTACATCCCGAAGAATTCGTCGAGCTGAGCGCAGAAGCCGAAGAGATCGGATTTCTCGGCGTGCTCTCCGGTCCTCTGGTGCGATCGTCGTATCGAGCCGGACGGCTGTGGGCGCAGTCGATGCGGGCGAAAGGGCTTCAGCAGCCGGTATCCTAGACACCATGGCACGTAAGGATTCGTCAGCGACTAAGGAACCCGGCCGTCTCAAGCAGATGTGGCAGGTCTTCCAAATGACCCGTCGCTACGATTCCCGCGCGATCTGGTACATTTTGGGCGCACTGCTGTTGCCCACCATCGCCGGCGTCATCGTCTCGATCGTGTTCTCAGACGGCAATGTGCTCACGATGGTGCTGTGGATCGTCGCAGGCGTGATGCTCGGAGTGTTGCTCGGGATGCTTGTGCTCGGCCGTCGGGCGGAACGTGCGGCATATTCCCAGATCGCCGGTCAACCAGGTGCTGTCGGGGCAGTTTTGCGCAGTTCCCTGAAGCGAGGCTGGCGCGGCAGCGAAATGCCCATCGCGGTGAATGGGAAAACTCACGACGCCGTCTATCGGGCTGTAGGTCGTGGCGGGGTCGTGCTGATCAGTGAGGGCCCGAAGACCCGCACGAACAAGATGATCGATGAGGAACGGCGCAAGGTGTCGCGCGTTCTTCCGAATGTGCCCGTCACCACGGTGAGCGTTGGCCCAGACTCGGATTCGATTCCGCTTCACAAGGTGTCGCGGACGCTGGCCAAGATCAAGCCGATGCTGACCAAGGCAGAGGTACTCGCCGTCGACAACCGGCTCACCTCACTCGGTTCGCAGATGCCGATTCCGAAGGGCGTCGACCCGTTCAAGGTTCGCCCGCAGCGCGCTCGCTAGTTCAGCGCAAGCGCTCGCTATGCCCTGATCAGCACCGTTCCTGCCACCTTGTCGTGGAAACCGCGCTGGTCCGAATCCCACACCAACGCCGGAATGACGATGCCAAGGAGCACACTGCGCACGATCGGCCGCCACGGGCCGACCCAGCCGCCGGTAATCGGCACAACTCGAAGCCCGACGATTCGGTGGCCGATGCTTCCGCCGATGGTCGGAATGAAAACGATCTGCAGCACAACGAAGATGATGGTCGTGGCGAACCCGTTGTAGTGGAAGAACGCCACCGAGAACAACACGGCGATCGCCCAATCGATCGCGATGCCGCCGATTCTGCGCCCGGCCCGGCCGACAGAACCACGACCAGAGACGGGCAATCCCAACCGTTCGCCCGGATAACTGCTCGGCGGAAGGTCGCCGAATTTCTGCGGACGGGAACCAGTTGATGCCATCTGACGAGTCTAAGGCGAGCCACAGCGCGTAACATGCCGGAAACATCTGTGACACCATAGAGAAATTCCCCTGTCATAGCCTCGCCAGTGGATTGCGAGTGCAATCTCATTCCTAGCGGCGAATCTTTTGGAGCCTTCCACAATGTTCAGCGACTCTTCCGAGGTGCTCAAATTCATCAAAGACACGGACGTCAAGTTTCTTGACATCCGGTTCACGGACCTTCCGGGGGTGCAACAGCACTTCAACATCCCGGCATCCACCGTGGATGAGGAGTTCTTCTCGGTCGGTCAGCTGTTCGATGGCTCATCGATTCGAGGATTCGCATCGATCCACGAGTCCGACATGCAGCTGATTCCGGATGTCTCGACGGCGTACATCGACCCGTTCAGGGCAGAACGCACACTCATCATGGTGTTCGACATCTACAACCCCCGCAATGGTGAGATCTACGCAAAGGACCCCCGTCAGGTCGCCAAGAAGGCAGAGAAGTTCCTGGCATCGACCGGCATTGCAGACACGGCGTTCTTCGCCCCGGAGGCGGAGTTCTACATCTTCGATGATGTGCGCTACGAAGTGACCCAGAACTCGAGCTTCTACAGCGTCGACTCAGAAGAGGGCGCATGGAACACCGGCCGCGTTGAAGAGGGCGGCAACCTGGCGAACAAAACACCGTTCAAGGGCGGATACTTTCCGGTGTCCCCTGTCGACAAGCAGGCCGATCTGCGTGACGACATCAGCTTGAAGTTGATCGACGCAGGACTCGAGTTGGAGCGTGCGCACCACGAGGTCGGATCGGGCGGCCAGGCCGAGATCAACTACAAGTTCGACACGATGGTCTCTGCAGCAGACGACATTCTGAAGTTCAAGTACATCGTGAAGAACACCGCCTCCGAGTGGGGCAAGACTGCGACCTTCATGCCGAAGCCGCTGTTCGGAGACAACGGGTCTGGAATGCACACGCACCAGTCGTTGTGGAACGACGGCAAGCCGTTGTTCTACGACGAGGCAGGCTATGGCGGCCTGTCGGACCTGGCGCGCTGGTACATCGGCGGTCTACTCAAGCACGCTCCGGCGGTTCTCGCCTTCACGAACCCGTCGGTGAACTCGTTCCACCGCCTCGTGCCAGGATTCGAGGCACCGGTGAACCTGGTCTACTCGGCAGGCAACCGTTCTGCGTGCATCCGCATTCCGATCACAGGGACGAACCCGAAGGCCAAGCGCATCGAATTCCGTGTTCCGGATGCCTCTGGGAACCCGTATCTGGCATTCGCGGCCCAGCTGATGGCCGGCATCGATGGCATCAAGAACCGCATCGAACCGCACGAGCCGGTCGACAAAGACCTGTACGAGCTTCCGCCTGAGGAAGCCAAGAACATTCCGCAGTTGCCAGGTTCACTCGGCGAGGCGCTCGATGCGCTTGAGGCGGACCACGACTTCCTCACAGCAGGAAACGTGTTCACTCCTGAGCTGATCGAGACCTGGATCGACTACAAGCGCGAGAAGGAGATCAAGCCTCTCGCGCAGCGTCCTCACCCGTTCGAGTACGAACTGTACTTCGGAGTCTGATCTACCGGTTATCTCACCCGGTTGTGGGAGCCGAACCGTCGTCCACGCCGTAGAACGCACGCTCGAAAACCGTGCGGGCTCGGCGTGTGACGGCGAAGTAGTCCTCTTCAAGTCTGGTGGCTGAGCCTGGCGGATATTCGAGCAGCCTGGCGACGCCGTCCAGCTGCCTGCGATCCGCTGGCAACACGTCCGAGGTCTTGTTGGTCCACAGTGTCATCGCGGATCGTGCCCGTGAGGCGAACACCCAAGCCTCTCGCAGCAACTCGGCGTCATCCGCCTGAACCAGCCCAGCGTCAACAGCGGCATCCAGGGCAGCGAGCGTCGACGTGGTGCGCAGAGCGGGAAACTGCGACGCGTGCTGCAGCTGGATCAACTGGACGAACCACTCAACGTCGCTGAGCGATCCGCGGCCGAGTTTCAGGTGGCGTGCAGGGTCTGCGCCCTGCGGCAGGCGCTCGTTCTCGACGCGCGCCTTGATGCGCTTGACCTCGCGAACTGACTGCTCAGCGATCGAATCCGGGTAGCGCACCTCGTCTGCAAGCGATTCGAAGTCGCGCAGCAGCGCCGCATCTCCGGCGACGCCGCGAGCACGCAACAGTGCCTGGGCTTCCCAGGTGAGCGACCAGCGTTCGTAATACGCCCGATACGACGTCAGCGAACGCACGGGTGTGCCGTTCTTGCCCTCTGGGCGCAGACCGATGTCGAGGTCGAGCGGCAGTCGGTTGTCCTCGGTCAACCTGGTCAGCTCGGTTACGATTCTCAGCGCTGCGGAGTGTGCTCTATCTTGATCGTCGCCCAGATCCCTGAAAACGTACACGACGTCTGCGTCTGACCCGAACCCGAGTTCTCGGCCACCGAATCGTCCCATGCCGATGATCGCGAACTCGATATTGTCCCCACCGGCGCGGATGGCCGTCAGCACGCCGTCGAGCAGCGTCTCCGTCACATCGCTGAGCCCAGCGGCAAGTTCCTGAACGGTGCACAGTCCGAGCACTGCCGAGAATGCCAGCCTGAGCACCTCACGTCTGCGGGCACTGCGCAACGCGGCAGCGGCGTTGTCTGCAACGCGATGCCTGGCGAGAACAGCTTGCATCTCCTCACGCAACACGGCGCGCGACCGTGGCCGCAGCTCATCCTCTGAGTCGAGCCAGGCTACGGCCTCTGGTGTGCGACCGACGAGCTCACCGATGAACCGCGAGCCGGAGAGCACTCTCGTGAGGCGCTCTGCAGCACCCGCCGAGTCGCGCAGCATTCGCAGGAACCAGTGCGTCGAGCCGAGGTCTTCGCTCAGGCGGCGGAACGTCAGCAACCCGTAGTCAGGGTCTGCCCCGTCGGCGAACCACTGCAGCATCACCGGAAGCAGATGCCTTTGGATGGACGCGCGTCTGGAAACACCGGCAGTCAACGCTGCAATGTGCCCAAGGGCGCCGCGAGGGTCGCGGAAACCGATCGCGGCCAGTCGCGCCCGCGCCTGGTCACTGGTCAGCGCGCGCTCTTCGCTCGGCAATGCCGCGACAGCGGCCAGCAGCGGCCGATAGAACAACCGCTCGTGCAAGCCGCGTACGCGCCGCTTGATCGCGTTCCACTTCTGTTCGATTTCAGTGGCGCCAGGAGCAAGACCCGTCGCGCGCGCCAGAACGCGCAGTTCGCCCTCGTCCCGCGGCATCAAGTGCGTGCGGCGTAGCCCTTCGAGCTGCAGCCGGTGCTCCATCAAGCGCAGAATTCGGTAGTCCTCGGCGAACTCGGCGGCTTCCGGCCGACCGATGAACCCCTGCGCCGCCAGCGCTGACAGCGCCGGAAGCGTTCCGCGCACCCGAACGACCGGGTCGTCAGGGCCGTGCACCAGCTGCAGGAGTTGCACCGTGAACTCGACGTCACGCAGGCCACCAGGACCGAGCTTCAGCTGATTCTCCACCTCGTCGTCAGGGATGTTGTCTGTGACGCGCTCACGCATCCGCTGCACGGATTCGACGAAGTTCTCCCTCGATGAGCTTGTCCACACGTGCGGTGCAAGTGCGCTCACGTAGCGTGAGCCGAGTTCTTTGTCTCCCGCGAAGGCCGAGGCCTTCAACAGCGCTTGAAACTCCCAGATCTTCGCCCAGCGCTCGTAATAGGCGATGTGCGAATCGAGCGTCCGCACCAGCGCACCGTCTTTGCCCTCTGGGCGTAGATTCGCGTCGACCTCCCACAGCCCTGGTTCGATGGCCGGAGCATTCAGCGCGCGCATGGCCAGCATTGCCAGCCGGGTTGCGATGTCGACAGCGCGGCCGTTGCTGACCCCAGCGGATTCGTCGCCCTCGGCGACGAAAATCACATCAACGTCGCTCACGTAGTTCAATTCGTGAGCGCCCGCCTTGCCCATGCCGATGACAGCAAGCCGGGTGGCATCCACCTGCTCGGCCGGGAACCTGCCGGGTCCGGCCCCTGTCGAGTCCCGGCGCGCTATCACCAGAGCCGCATCGAATGCTGCCGCCGCAAGATCCGCAAGGGCGCCTGCAACCGCATCCACGCCCGCCACGGGATCTGGCTGTGACAGGTCGAAGCTGGCCAGTCTGGCGAGCCATCGGCGGTAACGGATGCGCAGGGCAGTCCACGCTTGTTCCTCTGCCAGCACGCGGCCGCTCGCGTCTGCGGCTGATGCCGCGATCAGATCACCTGACAGGGTTTCAACGCCTGGCAGTATGTCCGTCGGAGACATGAACACGTCGAGCTGCTCTGGCTGGCGAACGAAGAACTCGCTGAGCCCGGCCGATGCGCCAAGCACGCGAACGAGGCGTGCGCGCGCCTCGGCGTCGGCCAGCACTGGCGAGACGGCGTCAGGGGCGTGCCTGAGCAGTTCCAGCAACCGCCGCAACGCCGCATCCGGGTCGGCGCAGGTGGACAGAACCCGCAGCCAGTCGTCGTGCGGCGCGTCGGTGAATCCGCGGAGTTCGTCGAGTCGCTGCCTGGCTACGGTCAGCTCCATGAAACCGGCGCGTGCCAGTGTGGTCAGCGTCAGCGCATTACGAGTCACAGAATTTCGAGGTTGGACGCGAGCTCGTACGGCGTGACCTGGGCGCGATATTCGTGCCATTCCTGCCGCTTGTTCAACAGCACGTAGTTGAACACCTGCTCCCCCAGCGTTTCGGCGACCAGCTCGGATTCCTCCATGCGATGAATCGCGTGGTCCAGGCTGGCGGGCAGCTGGTTGTAGCCAAGTGCTCTGCGCTCCGTGTCGCTGAGCGCCCACACGTTGTTCTCGGCCTCCGCAGGCAGTTCATATTCTTCTTCGATGCCCTTGAGGCCGGCAGCGAGCATGAGGGAAAAGGCCAGGTACGGGTTCGCCGCGGAGTCGATTGCGCGGTATTCGACCCTGGAGCTTTGACCCTTGCTCGGCTTGTACAACGGAACGCGCACAAGCGCGGAACGATTGTTGTGACCCCAGCAGACGAAGCTCGGCGCCTCGTCGCCTCCCCAGAGCCGTTTGTATGAGTTGACGAACTGGTTGGTGACCGCCGTGATCTCTGGTGCGTGTCGAAGCAGGCCAGCAATGAACTGGCGGCCGATCTTGGACAGCTGGTACTGAGCACCAAGCTCGAAGAATGCGTTCGTGTCGCCCTCGAACAGTGAGAGGTGCGTGTGCATGCCGCTGCCGGGGTGACCAGACATGGGCTTTGGCATGAACGTTGCGTATACGCCCTGTTCGATCGCCACCTCTTTGACGACGGTGCGGAATGTCATGATGTTGTCGGCCGTGGCCAAAGCGTCAGCGTAGCGCAGGTCGATCTCGTTCTGTCCTGGCCCAGCCTCGTGGTGGCTGAACTCCACCGAGATGCCAAGATCTTCGAGCATCCGCACCGATCTGCGCCTGAAGTCGTGTGCGGTTCCGCCTGGCACGTTGTCGAAGTACCCGGCGGCGTCAACCGGTTTCGGTTGCCCGTCGCTGTCGAGTTTGGATGACTTCAGAAGGTAGAACTCGATCTCGGGATGCGTGTAGCAGGTGAAGCCGCGCTCTGCCGCTTTCTCCAGCGTGCGCTTGAGAACGTTGCGTGGGTCGGCGACGGCAGGCTCACCGTCAGGAGTTGTGATATCGCAGAACATGCGCGCCGTCGGGTCGACCTCGCCCCGCCACGGCAGGATCTGGAAGGTTGACGGGTCAGGGTGCGCCAGCAGGTCGGATTCAAACGATCTGGTCAGTCCCTCGATCGCCGAACCGTCGAATCCGAGGCCCTCGGTGAACGCGCCCTCGACTTCTGCAGGAGCGACAGCGACCGATTTGAGCGTGCCGACGACATCCGTGAACCAGAGCCGAACGAACTTGATTCCCCGCTCCTCGATTGTGCGAAGAACGAAGTCACGCTGCTTGTCCATTCCGCCCCTTTCTCTCCCAACTTAGGGTAGTGGGTGATTACTAGACTGAGCACATGGTAGAGCAGGAAGAACGTCCATACGGCGGCGCGGAAACGGCCCTGAAGCGGGTTCGGACTCGGCATTTTCAGAATGCGAAGGACTCCGGGATCAAGATCACCGGGTTGACGAGTTACGACATGCTCAGCGCACAGATCTTCGACGGCGCCGGGATCGACTTTCTGCTCGTCGGCGACTCGGCAGGCAACAACGTGCTCGGGTACGACACGACGCTTCCGGTCACGGTTGACGATCTCATCCCGCTGACCCGTGCGGTCGCCGGTGCGGTGAAGCGCGCGTTCGTCATCGGAGACATGCCGTTCGGTTCATATGAAACGGATGTGCAGGATGCTCTGCACACTGCGGTCAGGTTCATGAAAGAGACCGGCGCGCACGCGGTGAAGCTCGAGGGCGGAGTGCGCAGCGCAAAGCAGATCAGGCGGATCGTGGATGCTGGCATCCCTGTGATGGCGCACATCGGGTACACACCTCAGAGCGAACACGGTCTTGGCGGGCACATCATCCAGGGCCGCGGCGAGGGAGCGGAGCAGTTGCTCGCCGACGCGCACGCTGTCGAGGATGCAGGTGCGTTCGCCGTCGTGCTCGAAATGGTCCCTGCCGAGGCGGCCAAGCGGGTGACAGAAGAGCTGCGGATCCCAACGATCGGGGTCGGAGCTGGCCCGCATGTGGACGGGCAACTGCTGGTCTGGACGGATTGGGCAGGCTTCACAACGGGGCGCATTCCCAAGTTCGTGCGTCAGTATGCCGATCTCAAGGGCATCCTGGGCAACGCTGCCCAGCAGTACAAGACCGATGTCGAGGCCGGCTCATACCCCGGGCCCGAGCACAGCTATTGAACTCGTGGCGGCGGTTCCCGAGGCCGCCGCACCGTGCCGGTGGTCGAGCGCGGTGGAGCTCAAAGGATCGCGAAGCGATCCGCGACCCTCCCCACCGGCACGGCCGCCCGATGCTTCGCATCGTGCGGAATCGGCGGCGTGGGCCCAGCGCCGAGTGAGCCTGCGAACGACGGCCCAGCTCGCGAAGCGAGCCGCGTATCAAGACCCCGCAACCCGATCTGCTGTACCGGACCGAGGTCGCTCGCGTGGTCTCGATACGCTCGCTGGCGCTCGCTACTCGACCACCGGGACCGCACCATTTCGGTGGTTGAGTAGCTGCTCGCGAAGCGAGCCGCGTATCGAGACCTCGCAACCCGGTCTGCGGTGCGGATCCGAAGGTCGCTCGCGAGGTCTCGATACGCTCGCTGGCGCTCGCTACTCGACCACCGGAATGGCAGCATTCCTAGCACACCCGGTAAGCCGCTCTCAAAATCGGCTCACGAGGTTTCTCGACCTTGAAACAGTGCCGAAGACACGTTGCATTCCTACGAGACCAAGAGACCTCGCAAGACGACCTGTGATTCCGGACCATAGGCGGGTCGCGGGGTCTCGATACGCTCGCTGGCGCTTGCTACTCGACCATCGAGGGTCGAGACTCTCGCCTTTCGACACGCTCAGGGACTGGCGCTCGCTACTCGACCACCGAGGGTCGATACTCTCGCCTTTCGACACGCTCAGGGACAGGTGCTTGCTACTCGACCACCGTGACTTGCTCTACGGCAGCCGCACGCCGCTTCTTGCGCGCATCCACCAGGCCGGCCACGACCATGATGCCGGCGTAGCCGAACAGCGCGACGCTCATGATCGGGACGATCCACGCACGGTCAGGGCCGTTGATGGCCGTGTTGACGTATCCGACGAATGGGATGCTGTACCAGACGACGCCTTTGACCTGACCGGCGACGACCGGGTTGGCATCCGCCACCGCATTGTTGTCGCCCTTGGTGATGAAAGTGCGCGAGCCATCCGTTGACGTCGATTCGCTGGTGACGCGGTGCGACACGACGGCTGGTTTGCCAGACTCGATCTGGTAGGTCATGACGTCGCCGATGCGGATGTCGTTGATCGGCTCCGGCTTGACGACGATGAGCGTGCCAGGCGGCAGGTGCGGTTCCATCGAGCTGGTGAGGATCGTCATTGGGGTCGCCCCTGTGATCCACGGCACCACGATCAGCATGGCCGCCAGCGCGATCACGACGGCGAAAACGCCAGCGCTCAGGCCGACGCCGATGTAATGAACGATGCCGCGCTGCTTCTTGCCAGCCTGCACGGCGGGCGCGGTTGCGTCCGGGCCTGAGTCATGCGCGGCGGAGACGGCGGCGTGAGCAGCAGAGTGGGCGGTGTGGCTGCGAACTGAGATGGTCATTTGATCGGCTCCAGGGTGAATTGTTGAGACGGGTTCGGGAAGCAGTTGTCGACCATCAAGGATGGGCCGGCCGAGGTTGAGTCGTCGGCCAGGCATCGGCCGCTGTTGACGTTGGTGAACGTGTAGTAGGTGCCGCTGACGCTGACTGCCCATGACTGTCCGGTGCCGCTCGTCGCCGCGGCGGTGATCGCCGGCTTGCTATTTCCGCTGTTTGAGATTGCAATGCCAAGGGTCGGTGCGGTGTAGGTGACAATGCTGGTTGTTCCCGACTGGCTGAGCTTGAACGCCTGACTATCGAGGGCGGCCGGTGAGCTGCAGTCGGCCGAGGTGACAGCGGCGCCTGCCGCGGTCGAGCTGACCGTCGCGCACCGTTGTGTCGCGACGTTCTTGAGTTGGTACCACGTGACGGACGGCGCTGGCGCCGTATATGACTGCTTCGCGCTGACCTGAGCGGATGCGCTCCAGCTGGTGCCGGCAGTGAGTGTCGCCGTGATTGTCGGTGTCACCGTGTCGGTTGACACTCCACTGGTCGAACTCAGCGACGACTTCACGCAATATGAGACGGCGGATGCGGGCGCGAGCGTTCCGGTCAATGCGGGAAAGCTCGCCCAGGTGCCGGAGGTCGTGGTACCGGTTGGGCTCGCAGTTGCACAAGCGGCGGGGCTCCCGATCGGCCATGCGACCACCGAGACCGCCTTAGCGAGGGCGCTATTGCCTGAGGCTGAGGTGGTCGTGACCGCTGTCGAGTATGCACCAGCGACTGAGCCGGTGTTGGTGATCGTGACTGCACCGCTAATGGGCGTAGCACTGCTGAGCGCGCCGCCGTAGCTGACGGGCATCGTCTCGGTCACGGCGATCGCTTTCGTTGCGACCGAGCCGTTGACACCGGCGGGTGCCGTCCAGAACGCGTAGCCTGCGCCGGCACTGCCGAGAGTCAGAACGATCACGAGTCCGAGGATGATGGCGACCTTGTGCTTGATCACGGGGCCACCTGCGTTCCTGTGAGCGCCATGGTGAATGCTGCGCTTTGTCCCTGCACAGCGCTCGGCGCTGTCGTGGCTAGTGTGAGCTGCAGGCAGAGGATGGCGCTTGCATTCTTTGCAAGCGAGACGGGAGCGGCAGTCGTCGCGAACCCGGTCAGCGCACCGGTCTGGCCGCCGGTCAGGCCGGTCACACAACGGGTGGGATCTGTAACCTGTGTGAGCGTTGCCGTCAGTGATGGCGCGACGGCCAGCGACGCGGCATCCGTTCCTATGCTGGTGCCGGTGACGGCCAGCGACACCGGCGTCGAGCCGGTGTTCACAATGGTCAGCGGCGTCACAGCGGATTCGCCTGGCCCGAGCGCTCCGAACGCCAGCGACGCGGTGGCGCCACCGTTGATAGTGATCGCGGATGAGCCGGCGGTGATCGTTGCCCCGCTGACAGTTGCCGTTCCGTTCCAGAGTGCGTAGCTGCCCGCCGTGGCCGACAGGGCCACGACGACCGCGACGATGCAGGATACGAATGCGACGAACATCGCCGAGCGCAGTGGTCGCCGCACGGCGATGGGGCGATGGCTGCGTGCGCCTCGCCCGAATCGGTGTGCAGAGAACATGAGTGTCAACCTTCTTGGCAAATCTGGATGCGAATGGAGCTGTTGAAAACGGGGCCGTTGAAAAAGGGCACTTGAAAAGTGAGTGGGGAAGCGGGTGCCGCGCTCATCGCACGACACCCGCCTCGGTCTGTTACGGCTGGTTCTGCGTCAGCGTGAACTGCACATCGCTGAGCGTCGCCGTCTTGGCCTGGCTGGTGTTGTCGGCTGTCGTGCCGAACGGGAACGAGAACGTCACAGTTGCGTTGACCGTCACAGGTAGCTTTCCGACGGTGACTGTGTCTCCGGCGATCGGGGTGTTGTCGCTTGCCGTCAGTGTCTGAACGACGGTGGGCGTGCCGAGCGACGAAGCTAACGTGCCGGCGAGCTTTGCGCCGTTGTTCGTCAGCGTCGCCGAGATGTCGTTACCGGTGCCGGTGATGGTGATCTTCTGGTTGACGGTGATCGTGTTCCCAGGAACGATGCGGAAGGTCGCCGGGTCGATCACGGTGTTGGTGTTGGTATCCGTCCATACGGGAGAACCCACCGTCGCCATGTTGAGCGTGCCGGATGTGATCGTGCCGCCCGAGACGGACGAGGTGGCGTTCCAGAGCGCGAAGCTGCCGGTGCCGCCGAGGAGCAGAGCGATGCCGGCTGCTCCGGCGATTGCGCCTTTGGTGAGTTTATTCATTTCAGTGTTCCTTTTCGATGGGACTCCGGGCAGGCAGCTTCGGCGATGAGCGCATACGGACGCTAATCAGCTGCTGCGGGTAGTCGATTGAAGTGGGTTGATCGGCGCCGGTGATGTGTTCGGGTCGGGATTCACACCGTGCCGGTTCTTGCCGGTGACCACAGTCTGCTCGGGCTCTCTCAACGGAATGCCGAGGTTGCAATAAGGCAAGCTCAGGATTGAATCAGGCTTGCTCAGGACGGCTTAGGCATGCTCAAGACTGGCTCAAATGCTCAAGATCGGCTCAAGCACTGCGCCCTCGAGTCGCCGCAAAATGAGCATCCCTCACCCCTGTATGCGGGACTGTCGCTTGCGAGCGCGATGACAGTACGGTTACAGGGCTTGTACCCGAAAAGCGAACTCGCACTGGCGCAGATACCCGATCATGATCAGCGCGAAGTGTGAGGGGCATCGCTTCCTGCCCGAGGGAGGCTGCAGATGGCATCGATCACCGAGATCCTGATCTTGCACGGCGTGCTGCCGATCGAACAGCTTGACGCCTCGATCGACTCGCCGTCAAAAGAGGCTGAGGTCATCCAGTCGCTCGTCGACGAAGGCACGATCAGCACCTTGCAGCTGGCCCATGCGCGCGCGACTGCAGCGGAAGTCCCGTTCGTCGAACTGCTCGACTACCCCATTGATCGCGCTGCCGTGGGTCTGGTTGCTCCATCGATCTGCCGACGGCACACCGTGCTGCCGGTCGGTGTGGAAGACGACCACGTGATCGTGGCCGTCGCCGACCCTGGCAACCTGTTCGCACTGGACGACGTGCGCACCGCGGCACACATGCTCGTTCGCCCCATCGTCGCCGAACTCGGCGACCTGATGACCGCGATCGACCGCTATCTGCGTGCCGATGACGAGCTCAGCGATCTGACGAGCACGATCGAAGAGGAGCAGGGTGACGTCGAGTCCGCGACGTTCGCCGTCACAGAGACGGTGGATGACGACGCCCCAATCGTGCGATTCGTCAATCTGCTTGTTTCGCAGGCGATCAAGGATCAGGCATCCGACATCCACATCGAGCCCGCAGAGCACGGCGTGCGGGTGCGCTACCGAATCGACGGTGTGCTGCACGAGATGAAGGGTGCGCCCAAGAGCATCCAGAACGGTGTGATCAGCCGGCTGAAGATCATGAGCGATATCGACATCGCCGAGCGACGCAAGCCGCAGGACGGCCGCATGTCGGTCAGCCACGGCGGTAGGCAGATCGACCTTCGCGTCGCGACCTTGCCGACGGTCTGGGGCGAGAAAGTCGTCATGCGCATCCTTGACAACACCAACACGAGCCTGACCCTGCAAGACCTCAACCTGCTCGACCGCAACTTCGAGGTGTATCAAGCGTCATATTCGAAACCCCACGGCATGATCCTGGTCACGGGCCCGACCGGTTCCGGAAAATCCACCACGCTGTACACCACGTTGAATGCCGTCGCCCGCTCCGAGATCAACGTCATCACCGTCGAAGACCCCGTCGAATACCGGATGGCCGGAATCAACCAGGTGCAGGTCAACCCGAAGGCCGGCCTGACCTTCGCCAGCGCGCTGCGCTCGATCCTGCGCAGCGACCCGGATGTCGTGCTCGTCGGCGAGATCCGCGACCACGAGACCGCTCGCATCGCGATCGAGGCATCACTGACCGGCCACCTTGTGCTTTCGACGTTGCACACGAATGACGCTCCGAGTGCTGTCACTCGCCTGACCGAGATGGGCATCGAGCCGTTCCTGGTCGGATCGGCGCTGGACTGCGTCGTCGCCCAGCGCCTGGCCCGTCGGCTGTGCGAACGGTGCAAGAAGCCTGCCGAATACAGCAGGGAATACCTCACGGGCATGCACATGGGCGTTGACGAAGACGCTGAGCTGCCTGTGATCTTCGAGCCGGTCGGATGCGGCAGCTGCTCGAAAACCGGCTACCGCGGCCGCATGGCCATTCACGAGGTGATGAGCGTGACGGAAGAGATCGAACGACTCGCCGTCGCGCGCGCGTCGAGCGTCGAGCTTGCTCGGGTGGCGCGCGAGCAGGGCATGCTCACGCTGCGCGAAGATGCGTGGGAGAAGGCCAAACTCGGCCTCACATCCGTCGAAGAGATTCTGCGGGTCGTGTCCTGATGGGTGAACGACGCGAGGCGCAGAAACGAGAGGCGCAGAAACGAGAGGGCACGATCATGACAAACGCGATGCCGCAGGTTTCGTCGATACCACGGGAGCAATGGCCACCGCCATCGGATGCTGCTCTCGCCCCGATCGAGCTGGAAGAACACGCACGTTTGCATGCCGATCGCGGCCTGATCGATGCACTCATCCAGGTGGTGCGGCAGGGAGCATCCGACTTGCATCTCACGGTGGGTGCTGCGCCCATGATACGGGTCGATGGCGCGCTGAGGGCAGCAGGCGATCCGACGCCGTGGGGCACGGATCGTGTCACTGCGGCGCTGCTCAGCCTGTTGTCGCCGGCGCAGCGTGAGCAGTTCGATCGCGAGCTCGAACTCGACTTCGCCTATGGGCTCGCCGCCGAGTACCGGTTCCGCGTCAACTATTATCAGCAGCGCGGAAATCTGGGCGGTGCGTTCCGGCTCATTCCCACCGAGATCAGGCAACTCGACGAGCTCGGCATCCCCGAGTCTGTTGCCGCGCTCGCCGCACTGCCGCGTGGTCTTGTGCTGGTCACGGGGCCGACCGGATCCGGCAAGTCCACAACGCTCGCGGCGCTGATCGACATCGTCAACAGCACGCGCACCGACCACATCGTCACGGTGGAAGACCCGATCGAGTTCATCCACTCGCACAAGAAGTCGATCGTGAACCAGCGTGAGGTCGGCTCTGACACGCACGGCTTCGCCACGGCGCTCAAGCACGTGCTGCGGCAAGACCCCGACGTCATCCTGATTGGCGAGCTGCGGGATCTCGAGACGATCGCCGTGGCACTGACCGCCGCCGAGACCGGGCATCTTGTGTTTGCAACCGTGCACACACAGGATGCCCCGCAATCGATCGACCGCGTGATCGACGTGTTTCCGCCGCACCAGCAGGACCAGGTGCGCACCCAGCTCGCCGGCACCCTGCAGGGAATCGTCAGCCAGACGCTGCTGCCGCGGGCGAGCGGATCGGGCCGCGTGGTCGCGACGGAGATCATGGTGATGACCCCGGCGATCGCCAACCTGATCCGGGAGCGCAAGACCTACCAGATCACCTCTGCCATGCAGGCCGGCCGCCGACTCGGCATGCACACCATGGATCAAAACCTCGCCGAACTGGTCAACAACAATGTGATCACGCCGAAGGCGGCCACGGACAAGGCGCACGATCGCGACGGC
>DATMTC010000049.1:0-4285 GCA_035565115.1 Microbacteriaceae bacterium
CTTGACCGCACGTCATCTGCGCGCGTTCATGCGGATGCCGGTCTATCTGGTCATGAATCTGGTGCAGCCGATCATCTGGTTGCTGCTGTTCGGGCAGTTGTTTTCATCCGTGATTAATATTCCAGGTTTCGGGGCTGGCGGGAGCTACCTCGAATTTCTGACACCAGGAATCGTGATGATGATGGCGCTGTTCGCGGCCGCGTGGGCTGGCACAACGTACATCGACGACATGAATCTCGGTGTGATGGACCGGTTTCTTACCTCGCCGACCAGTCGCGTTGGCCTCGTGATTTCGACCTTGTTGTTCCAGGCCGTGCTCACGGTCGTGCAGACGCTGATCGTGCTCGGTGTTGCGTGGCTAGCGGGCGCTCGCTTCGACGGCGGGGCTGGCGGCATCCTCATTCTGCTGCTCGGTGCTGTGCTGTTGACCTTCGTGTTCTCTGCGTTTTCGAACGCGATCGCGCTGCTGACGCGGCAGCAGACGGCGTTGATCGGCGTCTCGCAGCTGATTTCGTTGCCGTTGATGTTCCTGTCGTCTGCAATCATGAACACCAAGCTCTCACCGGAGTGGGTCGGGAACGTTGCGCAGTTCAATCCGTTCGAATGGGCTGTCGTCGTGGGCAGGCAGGCGATGCAGCAATCACCCGATTGGGCAACGGTGTGGGGACATTTGGGATTGCTCGCAGCACTGGCCATCCTGATGACCTGGCTGGCAACGCTCGCGTTCCGCACGTACCAACGCTCGGTGTGAACAAGCGGATGCGGCCCCTGGGATTACGCCAGGGGGCTGCACCGGACTACCGGGCTTCTCGGCTTCTCGGCTTCTGGGCTTCTGGGCTTCTGGGCTACACCGGGGCGAGCGGGACGTGCACGGCCGGGGCCTCGATGCGGATGCTGTCGCCCGGCTTCACAACACCGCCGGCGAGCACAATGCTCATGACGCCTGCCTTGCGAACGATGTTGCCGTCTTCATCTCTGCCGAGCGTCTGCTTCATAAGTCCGGATGCGAGCCCGTTGATCTGGGTGCACGGGTTGCGCAGCCCCGTGATCTCGATGACGGCTTCGTCGCCCAGATGCAACCGCGTTCCTTGTGACAGGCCGAGCAGGTCGATGCCGTTCGTCGTAACGTTTTCGCCCATGTCGCCTGGAGCTACGGAGTAACCGTTTGTGGCCACCTCGTCGAACAGTTCGCGGTGAATCAGGTGAACCTGTCGCAGGTTCGCTTGGCTCGGGTCCCTGGCAACGCGCGACAGATGCTGAACTGTTGTGCCGGAGTGAGCATCCCCTTCGACGCCGATTCCCTCGATGAGTGTGATGGCATCGACGTTCGGTTTGCTGAATCGGTGCTGGCCATCCCGGCTCACGGCGACGATGGATGCGGCTGCCGGTACTGAGTTCACAGGCCAAGTTTTCCACGTTTTGCAGCTGGACTCGAACTGCGGGCTAAAAGGGCGCCGGGGTGTCGTCGGCCCCGGAAGCGACGCCGGATTCGCCCGCCGTCTCGGCCGCCGATTCGCTCGTCGGTTCGCTCGTGACATCGGCCGCCGTTGCGTCTTCCGCGGCGAGCCGTGCAAGCGCATCCTGGACCGCCCGCTGCCCGACCGGCGTTTCCGGCACCGTCGTGTAGCAGCGGCCGGACGGACTGGTCCAGTGCAAGACACCACCGGCATCCTGAACGACTTGCCAACTGGTTCCGTGCTTCACCATATGGTCGCCACGACAGAAATGTGCCAGGTTCGAGTCCTTGGTCTTGCCATATTGCGCCCACGACACGGTGTGATCGATATCGGCATGGCTGGCATGTTTGCCACAGAACGGAAACCGGCAGGTCACATCGCGCAGCCGCAGCCAGCGGCGAAGAGCGGCCGGGGGTCTGTACTGTTTTCGCTCGACGTCGAGCACGGTGCCGCGGACGGGGTCCGTCAACACCCGGTAGAAACCGGGCGCATCCGCCACCAACCGCCTGGCGGTGGCCGGATCGATGGGACCGTACCCTTCCAGATTCGCTGGCTCGTCGCTGAGGCCCATCGCGGTGAAAGCAGGAATCGTGATGAACACGCTCGGCCGCAGCGCTCCCACCCGGCGCTTCTTCTGGGAATCATTCTGCTCGCTGCCACGGGCGGTAACGGCGGTCACGAACGCGTCGACCCCCTCGTCGATCAGTTCGGTGAGCACGTCGGATCGCAATTGGTCCATCGTGCGGGTCTCACTCGGCGAGCGCATTCCGCTGGCAACCTGTGTCAGGGTCTCGTAGATGCCGACCGCTGAAACAATCGGCATGTAGTGGTGAATCCACCCCATCCCGTCTTCGACCGGTTCAAGTTCGACTCGTCGACTCGCCAGCGCTTCTCGTGTGCGCTCTACGATCGGCTGCGGGTGCAGGCGTTCGCGCGCCGCACGCGCTTTTCGCTTCAACTGCGCTGCGGTAGAACTCTTCGCGATCGGCAGCAACTCCGCTTCGAGCTCCGCGCGGCCGCCCGCAGGGACACTCATGCACGTCGCGGCGATAATCTGAGCGTGCCGGTCGCCGATCGTCCCGTCCCACAGCGACTCCATCGTCGCCGGCAACTCCGTCATCATCACTGCAACGTCAATCTCACCCGCGACGGTCTGCTGCGGCACGCGGCGCGCGCATGAGATTTCTGCAACGACCGATCTGTGGGCCATCTCGCGCCGAGCCGGCTCAGGTGCGCCGATCGGGATGGTGGATAACGCCACTGTTTCCGCCCACTCGTGCGCTTGCGCCAGCAACATCGTGCGACGCGCGTGTGCTCGCGACAATTCGAGCTCCGCCATCTGGAGCTCATCCAGCAAGACGTCAAGCCCGTCGCGTGGACGCTCTGGTTGCCCATCGGCTGTGTCAACGCGTGTGCGGGCAGATTGGGCCGCACCATCGGACCCGAACGTGTCGGACGGCAACTCGCCGCGCCGGATCTCCTCGAACACGTCGTGCTCATCGATCAGAGACGGATCGTAATTCAACAGGGCTGACGACAAGCCGTCCAACCACAGGGACGAGTCCGCCTCGTCTACCTCGCCATTGCCGACCTCGTGGGCAGATTCGAGCCCAGCATCGTCGTGATCGGTTGAGTCGTTCATAATGTGACTAGTTTAGCATGTATGTTCGAATTATCCAATCCGAGAACGAGATTGGTCGCCGGGTCTCGATACGCTCGCTGGCGCTCGCTACTCGACCAACGGGAGGGGTAACGCGCTTGGTTGCTGGGTCTCGATGCGCGACCGGGCTTCGACAAGCTCAGGGACCGGCGCTTACTGCTCGGCCAACGGTGATCAAGGCACATTCGAACACGAGTTCGTCTTGTCGAGACGCCGCACCCACCGATGGTGCGGAACCACAGATCGGCGCACGGAGGTCTCGATACGCGGCTCGCTGCGCGAGCGGCTACTCGACCTCCGGGATGGGGATGACTGCGAGCGACCGTCGAGACCGTACCGCAGACCGGGTTACGAGGTCTCGATACACGGCTCGCTGCGCGAGCAGCTACTCGACCACCGAAACATCTGAACCCGGTCGAGTAGCGCGCGAGCAGCTACTCGACCACCGGGATGGAGGGCGCTCAAGGAGATGTCGCCAGACACCTTGCATCGTTACCCGGGTTTGAGAGACAGTTGCTTCATCGAAGTGAGCTTTCATCGAAACCAATGGAGGTGCGCGATGAGCGGTGATTCCACCCCTTCGGAAACTGTTCTTCCCGGTTCGAAGCGATTACCAGAAGAAGCACGTGCCATTATCGCCCGCCTGGATCGCCTGCAAGTCTGGGCGTTGTCCCCCGCGTTCATCGCGATCATCGGGCTCGGCTTTCTGTTCACGTTCTACGACATTTTCGACATCAACGTCTCGTTCATCCAGACCTGCATCGGCCTGGTCAAAGGCTGCACACCCGAGACGGCCCTGAACTCTCTGGCACTCCCGGTCATCCTCAACCTCGCGGGTTACGTGGTCGGCACGCTCGTGCTGAGTCCGCTCGCCGATCGGATCGGCCGTCGCAACATGCTGCTGATCACGATGTTGATCACCGGCCTCGGCTCGCTGTACACCGCGCTCTCGCCCGACATCGTCAACTTCAACATCTCGCGGATCATCACCGGCATCGGAATCGGGGCCGACCTCGCAATCGTGAACACCTACATCAATGAGGTGTCTCCGCGGCGCTCTCGTGCACGATTCACCACGGTGATCTTCATCATGTCGGCGCTTGGCGCATTCTTCGGCATCTGGCTCGGCCTTCTGTTGACGACGGAGGCCGCGCCGTGGCCGCAGGGC
>DATMTC010000050.1:0-3933 GCA_035565115.1 Microbacteriaceae bacterium
CGGCATCCCGTGCACCCAAACCGACGCGAACGCCGACACGGATGCGTGCCCCGACGCTGACACGAGTGTTGACACGGACGCGAACGTTGACACGGACACGAACGTTGACGCCGGCACGAACGTTGACGCGAACGATGACGCGGACGCGGATGTGAACGTCGATACGGACGCTGACGCAGAGGCGGAGACCGGTCGGACTGTCGCCGCGAGCGATAACGGTGCTGACGCCGGCCAGGTAGTACCGGCGGCGTTCGCCCGGCAGCATTCTCCGGGTGATGCGATGGGACCGTTAGCGGTGTTGTTGGGGCAGGTGCGGCCGCAACTGGATGTGTCCGTGCCGGTTTTGACCCTGCTGGGCCAATCCGAGACGCCGGGCACGCTGGACGGGGTGATCCCGATCGATGCGGACACCGCCAGGCGTTTGGCGGCGGTCGCACCCAGCTTCACCCGCATCCTCACCCACCCGGAGACCGGTGTTGTGCTCTCGGTGGGACGCAAACGGTACCGGCCACCACCAGATCTCGCGCGTTACATTCGCCTGCGGGATGGCACCTGCCGGTTCCCGGGCTGTAACCGACGCGCCAGACACACGCAGATCGATCGCACCATCCAACGACAAGACGGCGGCCCCACCCAATGGGACAACCTCGCCTGCCTCTGCGAGAAACACCACCACCTGAAAGACGAAACCGCCTGGAAAGTCGTACAACTCGACCACGGCATCCTGCAATGGACATCCCCGACCGGACGCGTCTACACCACCGAACCCGACACGCAACTACCCGCACCCGACACGCAACTACCCGTGCCCGAGATGCAGCTACCAGCGCCCGACCAATCGGCCGCAACCCCCGCCGCAACTCCAGCAGACAATGAGGATGATGAGGTGGCGCCGTTCTGATGCATCGCCCACCCGCCCCACCGCCTGGCCGATTGACGGCTCACCGAGCGCGCCGGATAACGGCTGCTCCCAGAGGCTCCAGTCTGATGCTGTCGATCACATCCGTGCCGGACACGAGGTCGCGGCCGCCACCTTCGAGGGGAACTGTTGCCGCTTCAACACCGCTGTGATTGAGCAGGAAAACGAACTCGGCGTCGTCCGCGAGCCGTACGGCGCACTCGACATGCTCCGGCACGCCAGCGAATCGGTTGCGTACTCCAGCCGCCTCCACGGCTTCACGAAGCACCAATGAGAACGCGTCGTCGTCCAACAACGTCGCAAGGTACGTGACCGTGCCTGAGCCATACGTGTTGCGAACGACCGCCGCCCGCCCATCGAGCAGCCCGCCGCGATAGGTGGCCAACGCAGTTGCCGCCTCGAGATGGATGTCGTCGCGCCACCACGTCGACGTCGCATGGCGCCCGTCGGCGAACTCCACGTCGAACTGTTCACCGTCGCGAGCCGGCCAGTATTCGTCGATGCGAGCACCGATGAGCTTACGGAACGCTCCAGGGTAGCCGTCCGCACGCACACGATTCGATTCATCAACAACACCGGAGAAGAACGACATGACGACCGCTCCACCGTTCTCGACGAACGCCGCGATGTTCGCAGCACCCTCGTCGTCGATCAGATAGGCGTTCGGGATGACAAGCACCTTGTATCCTGCCAACTCGCACCCACCCAGCGCGGTCGTCGGGTTGACCACATCCACCGCCAGATGCGCTGCGAACAGGGGCGCATAGTGTCGCATAACGGTGTCTGGGTAGCTGAAGTCATTGCGAGGAAGACCATACGTTTCCTCGAGACCCCACCATCCGTTCCAATCGAACAGAATCGCGATCTCAGCACGCGAGGTCGTTCCCGCAACCTCACCGATGCGCTCCAGCTCCTCGCCCAACGCAACGACCTCACGGAACGTACGGGAGCCCGGACCGGAATGCGGCAACATCGCCGAGTGGAACCGCTCCTGCCCACCGACGCTCGCCCTCCACTGGAAGAACATCACAGAGTCGGCCGCCCGAGCGACGGCCTGCAGCGAGCCCAGGCGCATCCGCCCCGGCTCCTTGACGATGTTCAGCTTCCACTGACTGACCGAACTCGCTGCCTGCTCCATGAGAAGCCACGGCCGCCCACCCTTCAGCGAACGAAAGAGGTCGAAATGGAACGCAGCAGACACGTGCGAATCCGCATGCTCCGGATTCGGGTAAATGTCGAGAGCCGCAGCATCCTCCTCGGGAGCCCACCGCCAATAATCGGCATTGCGGTAGAAGCGCATGAAGTTCGTCACCACGGGAACGTCGTCACGAACCGAGCGCACAATGTCGCGCTCTGCGACGAAACACTCGAGCAGAGCATCCGAGGTGAACCGCTTGAAGTCGAGTCTGCGGGCCGGATTGGACCAGCTTCGCGGCACCTCTGGTACGTCGATCTGCGACCAGTCGGTATAGCGCTGCCCCCAGAAACGCGTCGTCCAGGCGTCATTCAACGCGTCGATGTCGCCGTACCGATCCCGCAGCCACTGGCGAAAATGCACCGAGCTCTGCTCGTTGTACGCGGTCGGCCCGTATTCGTTGCTGATGTGCCACATCGCCAGCGCCGGATGAAACGAATATCGTTCGGCCAGCACGCGCGTGATCCTGGCAGCGTAGTGCCGGTAGATCGGCGACGACGGGTCGTAGTGCAGGCGCGACCCGAACCCGAACGGCTGCCCGTCCGGCATGATCGGCAAGATCTCCGGATGCTCGCGCACCAGCCAGATCGGAGGCACGGCCGTCGGCGTGGCCAGATTCACCGCAATCCCGTTCTCGTGCAGCAGGTCCATGACCGTGTCGAGCCACTCGAACTCGTACACGCCGTTCTCTGGCTCGACAGACGCCCACGCGAACACACCGAGACTCACCAGGTTGACCCGCGCTTCGCGCATCAATCGCACGTCTTCGTGCCACACCTCACGCGGCCACTGTTCGGGGTTGTAGTCGCCGCCGTAAATCAGGCCGCCGACGCGATCACGCAGTGCGGACATCCGATCGGCGGATGCAGCCGCAGCCGCGTTGGCGACAGCATCCGCAGCCGCAGCACCATCGGCGACAGTATCCGCAGTTCGTTCAGGCCGCACGTGAACCGCTCAGATTCCACACGGTCAGGCGACCGCACATGCCAAAGCGCTCAGCGGGCTCGGCATCGGCACGATAGACAGCACTGTCCATCAAATGGTCGGCGCGACCGGCCTGTAACGCATCCAACTGCAGCCCGGTCTGCGCGGCTTGAGCCAACGGACCGTCAGACCACAGGATGCGCCAGTCCTCGACACGGTCACCGACGAGTCGTGCGGCAGCAGAGTACAGCTGCCGGAGCGTCGCCTGAGGATCGCGGTCGATTCCTTCCCGCAGCGTCGCCCATCCGCGCACCGCCAGATCGCGGCGAGCGCGGGCAGCAGCCGCAAGCGCCGACTGAGCTGCGCCTGCAGTCATCCCTGTGGTCGATGGCAGGGTCGCTGCAGCGCGGTATGCCTGTGGATCCTCAAGCACATCGGCAGGGAACGTGAGCACAGCATCCCCCGCCTCTGGCAGCCCAGCGTTTTGCATGAGCGTCACGATCTCGAGATTGCCGTCTTCGTTGATCAAGCGGTGCACGGTGCCAGGAGTGAACCACAGCACAACGCCCGGCTGCAACGGGGTCTGCGCGAAGCCCTGCGCGCTGATGGTTTGCACGGATCCGCGCCCTGCCACGACCACATAGCCTTCACTGGATGCCGTGTGCAGGTGCGGCGAGCCGCCAACGAGCCCGTCGCCGCCGTTCGAATCATCGGCCGGCCAGTCGTAGACCCGCAACCGCGAGACGGCGACAGCGCCCGGCAGCCCGGGCGAGGTGCCCCAGTGGCCGAGCAGCCGCAGCCGCGTTGGCGACAGCATGCGCAGCCGCAGCACCATCGGCGACAGTATCCGCAGTTCGTTCAGGCCGCACGTGAACCGCTCAGATTCCACACGGTC
>DATMTC010000051.1:0-1962 GCA_035565115.1 Microbacteriaceae bacterium
AGCTGGTGTGAGCGTCTCCACAGCAGCGGTGGCGGCCAATCCGGCAAGCAAGTTGCCGGCATCCGGCACATACTCGCCGAAGAGTCGGGTCGCGGCACTGGTCTCGCCGACGTATGCGCAGCAGGCGAAGCTGATCTTGAAGGTGAGCCTGAATCTGGGCGCGAACCTCGCCCTCACCCAGTTCGGTCTCGCGCACGGGCAGACGACGGTGAGCGGCGCTCTGGCTGCGGAACGCAAAGCCATCGTCGGGCTTGGTATTCCGGCCGACGCGTTCGACTTTCCGACGAACGGCAGCGGCAGCCCGGACAGTCGGGCCACCCCGCACGCGATTGTCGAGATGCTCGCCGCGATGAGCCGCACGAGCGTGGCCGACACGTATAAGAAGGCGCTGCCGTCTCTCGGTGTCGACGGCTCGCTGGCCCATACCGGAACCGATCTGGCCGCCAAGGGTCACGTCTATGCGAAGACCGGCACGACGCTGTCGGGGGAGACGCTTGAAGCGCAAACGCTGTCAGGTTACGTCGACACTCGCGCCGGCCATCGGCTCGCGTTCGCGATCTGCCTCAACCACTACGGCCCGATCAGCAAGATCGAAGATGTCACGACCGTGTTCACCGATCAGGCGGCGGTCGCCAACGTGCTTTACGAGCGCGGCTAGGGTGCCGGTGGGCGCGTCAAGCAGATAGCGGAGCGGTCGAAGACTCGGCCTGAGCCAGGAACGCCGTGAGCACATCTCGGGTGTCTGCCGCCCGCCGGGCTTTGTCATCCATTTCGTCGCGAATCTCGCGCACCCGCGCCATCAGCGTCGCGCAATCGCCCTCGATCGGACCGGCGTCACCCGTGCATGGCAGGATTTGCGCAATCAGGTTGGTGGGAAACCCAAGGTCGATAAATGACCGGATCTTGTTCACAAAATCGAGCGCATGCTCGTCATAGTCCCGATAGCCATTCGGCTGTCTCGTCGATGTGATGAGGCCGAGATCTTCGTAATACCGCAGTGAGCGAGCGCTCGCCCCCGTTAACTCGCTCAACTCACCGATCTTCATGCTTGCGCCTCCGACTTGACCTTAACACTGATGTCAGAGTTTAGCGTTACCTCGACGGCGAAGCACGCCGCGGAAGGGAACACTCATGAAGGTATTCATCACAGGTGGAACGGGCTATCTCGGTTCGGTGCTCGTCGAGCATCTGATCGAGGCAGGGCACGAGGTCGCGGCGCTGGCGCGCAGCGAGACCAGCGCTCAACGACTGCTTGATGCCGGGGCGACGCCGGTGTCTGGCGCGTTGAGCGACACGGCAACGCTCGGGCGTGAAGCTGCGGCCGCAGACGCCATCATCCACGCAGCCGTCGACTACTCGATGACCGAAGAAACCAATCGAACAGAGCTGGACGCTGTCGCAGCGCTGACGGCCGGCGCCGGCGCTGCTGGCACGGGCAAACCGGTGATCTTCACCAGCACGGGTCTGGTTTACGGGTTCGCCCCAGACCGCAACCAAACTGAAGACGCCGAACTGCCTGAAACGAGCGCCCAGCCGGTGAAGGTCGCCGCCGAACGGATCGTGGGCGGTGTAGACGGGATCACCGGCATCGTCATCAGGGCTGGCTTGATCTTCGGCCGAGGCGGATCCGGACTTGTCACCGGACTCATTCAATCCGCGACAGCCACAGGCGTGGCCAGCTATATCGATGAGGGCGCGAACAGCTGGATGCCGATACACGTCGACGATCTCGCAGACCTCTACGTGAAGGCGATCGAGCAGCCGGTCGCCGGAATCTTCAACGCGGCGGGCACTGTGCCGTTCACGTTCCGTGAGCTCGCAGAAGCCATCGCCGAGCTCACCGGCGCATCGCCAACGTCGATCCCGTTCTCGATCGCCGCCGAACGCTTCGGGCCTTCCGTGCACGTGCTCACCTCAACTGGTGCACTCGTGGCAACGAAAGCGCGCACCACATTCGGCTGG
>DATMTC010000052.1:0-3168 GCA_035565115.1 Microbacteriaceae bacterium
TCTGCACACGCTGGCCGCGGCTGGAACCGTCGACCTCGTGCTGTTGACTCACAGGCACGCCGATCACAGTGCTGCGCTGAGCGCGTTCTCGCAGTTGACCGGCGCACCGGTTCGTGCGTTCGATCCAAGTCTGTGCATCGCGGCTGAATCGCTCACAGACGGCGAAGAGCTACACGTTGCTGGCACCCGCATCCAGGTCGTGCACACGCCAGGGCACACCTCGGACTCTGTATGCTTCTTCCTCCCGGGCGACGGCGAGCACGGCGCCATGCTCACCGGCGACACCATCCTGGGTCGAGGAACCACCATCATCGACGATCCGGATGGCACGCTGCGCGACTATCTCGCGTCTCTGAGTGCGCTCGCCGGGTTCGGAGAGGCGACTGTTCTGCCCGCCCACGGCCCTGTGCTTGAGAACCTCGCGGCGGTGTGCGGCGAATATCTGCAGCATCGCGAACTGCGCCTGGCTCAGATTCGACGAGTGCTCACCGAACTGGGCCAAGACGCGTCGGTGCAGACGGTCACGGATGCCGTATACGCAGACACGAATGCCTCCGTGCGGTTCGCAGCGGAGGCATCCGTTCGTGCGCAGTTGACGTACCTGCGTGGGCTACCGGACTAGGCGGCTTGCGGCATCCTGTCTGACACGGCGGCGACATGCAGGTCGTCTCCACGTGTCGTCACCTCGACAGTTCCGCCCGTACCGAGTGTCGAAGACACAAGCAGGTCGGCGACGCGGTCGTCAAGCTCGCGCTGGATCACGCGACGCAACGGGCGAGCACCGTATTCGGGTTCGTAACCGTGGTCGACGATCCAGTCGATCGCCTCATCAGTGACGACCAGCTCGATCTGCTGGGCGGCCAGCCGCTGTTCGGTTTGGCCGAGCAGCAACCGCACGATCTCGCGCAGCTGCTCAGTGTCGAGCTTGCGGAACAGCACGACCTCGTCGATCCGGTTCAGGAACTCCGGTCGCATCGATTCGCGCAGCTTGCCCATCACTCGATCGGTCAGCGCCTTCTCTGACCCGAATCCGTTGCCTGATCCGTCGCCGTCCGCGACGAATCCCAGCGCGCCGCTCCTGCTCGCCAGGAACTCGGAACCGAGGTTCGACGTCATGATGACCACCGTGTTGCGGAAGTCGACGGTGCGACCCTGACCGTCGGTGAGACGACCGTCGTCGAGCACCTGCAGCAGCAGGTTGAACACGTCTGGGTGCGCCTTCTCGATCTCATCGAGCAGGATCACCGAGTACGGATTGCGCCGCACACGTTCGGTCAGCTGACCCGCTTCGTCGTATCCGACGTATCCGGGAGGGGCGCCGACCAGACGACTGACCGTGTGGCGTTCGCCGAACTCACTCATGTCGAAGCGAAGCATCGCGCTCTCGTCGCCGAACAGCGACTGCGCAAGTGCTTTCGCTAGCTCGGTCTTTCCGACACCGGTAGGACCGAGGAACAGGAAGCTTCCAACTGGCCGTCGTGCGTCGCCCATGCCAGTGCGGTTGCGGCGCACGGCCTTTGCGATGCGGGTCACCGCATCGTTCTGGCCGACAACGCGTTCGTGCAGTTCCGTCTCAAGCCTGCCGAGACGCTCGCGGTCGTCCTCGGTGAGCCGGCTGGCCGGGATCCCGGTCGCCCTCGCGATGATCTCCGCGATCTGCGGCTCATCAACGACCGCTGAAACTACCGAATCAGCCGAATCGGATGCCTCGGCCGCAGCGATCTTCTGTTGAACGGTGTCGATCTCGTCGCGAATGCGTGACGCATCCTCGTACTTCTCGTCGGCCACCGCAGCGTTCTTGGCAGATTCGAGTGTTGCAAGCTCGTCGCGCAGCGCCGACACATCGACACTCGAACCGAGCTTCAATCGCAAGCGAGCGCCAGCCTGGTCGATCAGGTCGATCGCCTTGTCTGGCAGGAACCGGTCACTGATGTACCTGGACGACATCTCGACGGCGCTACGGATGGCAGCATCCGTGTATGTCACGGCGTGGTGCTGCTCGTACGCGTGCTTGAGTCCGGCAAGGATGAGCACCGCGTCTTCAACGCTCGGCTCGCCGACCGTCACGGGCTGGAACCGACGCTCCAGCGCTGAGTCCTTCTCGATTGAACGGTATTCCTTCAGCGTTGTGGCACCGACGACATGCAACTCACCGCGGGCAAGACGGGGCTTCAGAATGTTTCCAGCATCCATTCCGCCTTCACCTGCGCCACCTGCGCCCACAACCGTGTGCAACTCGTCGAGGAACACGATCAACTCGTCCTTGTGCGCGCTGATCTCATCCATCGCCTTGGTCAGACGCTCCTCGAAGTCGCCACGGAAGCGCGTGCCTGCGAGCATCGCCGGCAGGTCGAGCGCAACTACCCGCTTGTTCCTCAGCTGCTCAGGAACACCGCCTGCGACGACCGCCTGGGCGATCCCCTCAACGATCGCGGTCTTGCCGACTCCTGCCTCACCGATCAGCACTGGGTTGTTCTTGGTGCGGCGGGAGAGAATCTCGATGGTCTGCTCGATCTCGTCCGCTCTGCCGATAACCGGGTCGAGTCGTCCGTCGCGCGCGAGTGCCGTGAGATCCGTTCCGTACGTGTCCAACGTGGGAGTCTGCGAATCCGCGGATGCTGCCCGACCGTCAGGCGCTCCTTGCGCGTTCACGGTCTGACGTGCGCCTGCCTGAAGTGCCTCTGGCGTGACGCCGGCAGCCGCCAGAATCTGACCGGCGACCGAATCCTGGTTCACAACGAACGCGAGGAACAGGTGCTCTGGGTCGACGTAGGTGGAACCGAATGCCCGCGCCACCTGGTGCGCGTCAAGCAGCGCTCGCTGCGCAGACGGCGTCAAAGCGGGAGGCGTGTCGACTCGTTCAGCCGAATATCCAGGCAGGCGTTCCTCGGCGGCCTTCGCGATCGCCGCGGGGTCTGCTCCAACGTTTTTGATCGCCTCTGCTGCGGGTGATTTCTCTGCCATCACGCGCAGCAGGTGTACTGCGTCCACGTTGGTATGACCCAACTCAATCGCGTACTCCGCCGCCTCAGCGAGAACGGCGTGCGTGCGCCGGCTGAGCAAACGGGTTATGTCGACGGGGCGACCGGCGCCGCCCGCGCGCTGTCCCTGCAGATAGCGCGCAAGGAATTCGTCGAACGATCCGTTGCCCGATCCGCCTGGACCGAA
>DATMTC010000053.1:0-4857 GCA_035565115.1 Microbacteriaceae bacterium
CGGATGGATAATCCATCCGGGTGCCCGTCTCACCTGAATTCGTGTACCGCGGCCGGATATCCACAGGCGCACTCTTACTCGAACTATCCACAGATCGACGTCGAGTCCCGATTGCGGCCGTGCGAGCGCGGCACGATAGCGTCGTGGAATCAGTTGAACGGACACTCGCACTGTTGGGCGGAGTCGCTACCCGTCGCTCACTCCTCGATGCAGGCGCATCCCCGCGAGCGCTTCGTCGCGCGGTCATGAGCGAGACGGTTTGCGGTGTTCGCCAAGGTTGGTACGCGCTTCCGGGTGCTGCGTCGGATGTCGTCTCCGCGGTGAGAGTGGGCGGGTGGCTGACCTCGGTATCGGTGAGCGGGAGATACTCGTTGTGGGCTCTTCAGGATGGGTTACTGCACGTTGCCGTCGCGCCGAATGCATCCCGCCTTCGGTCCCCGCATGATCGTCGCCTGGCCCTTGATCCGGACGCGCACGGTGTCTGTGTGCATTGGCGACGACCTCGAACTGCTGCACACCTGACAATCGCGCCGCCCGTTGCAGCACTGATCGACGCCATTGAGTGTCAACCGGAAGAATGCGCGATCGCGATGATGGACTCTGCGCTGAATCAAGGACGGGTCACGCTGTCGCAGTTGCGGGTGGCGGCGCGCGATCTGCCTGGTCGATACCTGCGCGCGATCGAGTGCTGCGATCCGCTCAGTCAGTCGGGAACTGAATCATTTGTTCGCGTGCGGCTTCGGCGGCGAGGTGTTCGGGTGCAAACGCAGTTTCGTCGCCCGGGTGTCGGCCGGGTCGATTTGCTCATCGGCGACCGGCTCGTCATCGAATGCGACAGCGACGAATTTCACAGTGGCGACGCGGCTCAGGAACGCGACTACGATCGCGACCTCGCGTTGATCGACGGGGATTTTCTGGTTCTGCGCCTGCGATATCGACATGTTGTCTACGAATGGGAACGAGTGGAACGCATCATTCTTGGTCTGATCCGCCGGGGCCGTCACCTGAATGCGCGCCACCGCTAACCGGCTGTGCACGCAATGCGACTCGCATTCAGGTGAGAGAGCGGTCCGACTGGATAGTCCAGCCGTCGGCGCGTCTGACCTGAATTCGAGTATGGCTTCGGCCGCGTTGGTGCCGCGCGAGCAGCGGATGCCTGCGGCCACTGTTGTACGGGCGACTAAGAACCCGCAGCGAGCACGGCGCGCAACGCGGGGGCCAGGTCGCCACGATCGCCAACTACCACCTCGCCGAGCCCCTGCCAATCGGCGGCCTCTCGCAATAGCCCGGCCAGGCGCTCGGCCGTGTCGGGTGGCGCATCCTGCTCGGTCCACGCCGCCTGCACGCGAAGCACGCCTGCCTGCCTGTCGCTCTTCAGGTCGACTCTGCCGACGATCCGATCGTCGAGCAGGATCGGCAGCACGTAGTAGCCGTAGATGCGCTTGGGCCGCGGAGTATAGATCTCGATGCGGTAGTGGAAGTCGAACATCCGCAGGGCGCGTTCGCGTTCCCAGACGACCGGGTCGAACGGAGACAACAAGGCTGCCGCCTCGATGCGACGCGGGATGCGCGCATCTTTGTGCAGCCACACCTTGGTCGGTTTTCCCCGACGTTCCCAGCCAGCAACGCTCACGGGTATCAACTCACCCGATTCTTGAAGCTCGGCGATTGCGGCGAGTGCCGGTGTGTTCTTGATGCGGTAATAGTCGGCAAGATCACCGAGCGTGCCGATTCCGTGGGCTCGCGCGGATCGCAGTATCAGCTCTCGCATCGCATCTTGCTCGGAAATGTCTGCGTCGAGAACGGATGCGGGCAATACGTCTTCTGCAAGCGCGTAGCGGCGCTGAAATCGGGTGCGACCAGCGATGGCGACCTCGCCGAAATAGAACATGAACTCGAGCGCACGTTTCACATCCGACCAACCCCACCAGGGACCCCTGCGGGTGTTCGCGTCGTGTTCGATCTCGCCGGCGGCCAACGGGCCGTTTGCCGCAAGCTCGGCACGCAACCAATCGACGGTCGACCGATTGCTCTGAAACCAGCCATCGGGCGCCGTGCCGTATCGCTCGCGATACGCCTTCATGCGCCAACGGAACAGCGACCAGTCTGCGCGGCGAACAAACGCTGCCTCATGCGCCCAGTACTCGGTGTGCGGGGCGCCGCTGGTGAAGGTCAGCCGATCAAGTAGTCCTTTGTCGTATGCCCCGAGCCTGGCGAATACGGGAAGGTAATGACTGCGCTCGAACACGTTGACCGAGTCGATCTGCAACAGGTTGATCCTGTCGATCAATCCGTTCAACTGCCGCGTGCCGACCTTCGACGGCCTTGGCCGCCCGAAACCTTGCGCGGCAAGGGCTACACGCCTGGCGACGGCAGGTGAAATCGTCTGAGTCATCGTTCCTGGACACTATCGGATGCCTCCGACATAGACTTGCCGGATGACCGATCGCGGGGGCAAAAAGACAGAGTCCGGTGCACGTCGATGGTCGTTCTTGGCTCGTTTGTCTCGTTCCCAGCCCAGCACCGAATTGACCGGCACCGAACTGACCAGCGAGCAACCGACGATCGAGGAGTCGCTGCCGCGCGGCATCCAGCTGGCTGGCGCATGGTCGTGGCGCCTGCTGGTGATTGGCGCCGTGCTCGCTGTTGTCATCTTCTTGATCATCCAGCTGCGGTTGATCGTGATACCTGTGCTCATCGCGATTCTGGTTTCCGCATTGCTCGTGCCCCTCGTGAACTTCTTGCACCGGCACCGTTGGCCGCGCTGGTTGGCGATCACTCTCGCCATGGTGGGCACGATCGTTGTCGTGGCCGCGCTGGTGTTCTTCGCCGTTCAGCAAATCCGCGGGGAGTTCCCCGATCTGAAGAAGCAAGGCGTTGCATCCTACGAGTCATTGCGGCACTGGTTGAGCGGTCCGCCGTTCAGCCTCAGCGACAGCCAACTGAACGGCTACCTCGCCCAAATCGGCAAGGCCATTCAGGAAGACAGCCAGGCGCTCATCTCCGGTGCCGTGTCGATCGGGTCGACGCTCGGCCACGTGCTCACCGGAATCCTGCTGGCGTTGTTCAGCACACTGTTCATCCTGATCGATGGCAAGGGCATCTGGGCGTGGGTGGTGCGCGTCTTCCCACGACGAGCACGCAGGGCCATTGACGGCGCTGGGAAGACCGGCTGGGTCACGCTCGGCAACTTCGTTCGGGTGCAGATTCTGGTGGCGACGATCGATGCGGTCGGAATCGGACTTGGCGCATTCTTCCTCGGCTTGCCGCTTGTGGTGCCGATCGCTGTGCTGGTGTTCCTCGGTTCCTTCATTCCGGTCGTCGGTGCGGTGCTCACCGGTGTGCTCGCCGTTGTCGTGGCACTCGTCTACCACGGCTGGCTGGCCGCTCTGATCATGCTCGCAGTGGTTCTGCTCGTGCAGCAGATCGAGGGACACGTTCTTCAACCGCTGATCATGGGCAGCGCGGTGAAGGTGCATCCGCTCGCCGTTGTGCTTGCAGTTGCGGCCGGCTCGTTCCTTGCCGGCATCCCAGGCGCCCTGTTCGCTGTGCCATTTGCCGCTGTGCTCAATGTGATGGTCCATTACATTGCCGGTGGGGCATGGCGAGCGGCTCCAGCGACCGATGCAGTGGAAGCGGACACCCCGATGTGGCGTACCGTGCCTACGGAACGCGGCGGGCCGGGGCAGTAGCGCACGCGCATCCATACCGCGGCGCGCATATTCGCGCCCCTAGACTGAATCAGGTGGCGACTGCTTTCCGAACTACCCGTACCCCGTTTGCCGGACCGTCTCTGACCGAGATCGAAGCTGCGCGCGAGATCGTCTCGGCCGTCGCTCAGGAGACCGCGCTTGAGAGCTCGCGGTTTCTTGCCGAGATTCTTGGTTCACCGGTGTATCTGAAGTGTGAGAATCTGCAGCGCACGGGTTCGTACAAGATTCGTGGTGCGTACAACCGGATGGCCAGGTTGAGCGAGGAGGAGCGCGCGCGTGGCGTCGTGGCTGCGTCAGCAGGCAACCACGCCCAGGGTGTGGCGTTCGCGGCGCGGGAGCTCGGCATCAAGGCGACCATCTTCATGCCGCTCGGGGTTGCGCTGCCGAAATTGCAGGCGACCAGAAACTATGGCGCCGATGTCGTGCTGCGAGGAAGCACCGTCGGCGAACCGCTGAAGGCAGCAGCCGAATTCGCCGCAGAGACAGGAGCGGTGCTCATCCCGCCGTTCGATCATCCGGATGTGATCGCAGGACAGGCGACACTCGGCCTTGACATCCTGGATCAGCTGCCCGACCTCGGCACCATCATCGTTCCCATCGGCGGAGGCGGCCTGATCGCAGGTGTCGCAAGCGCAGTGAAACTGCGCGCCGAGCGGGATGGCCGCACGGTTCGCGTCATCGGCGTGCAGGCGGAAAACGCTGCCGCATATCCCGTGTCATTGCAGGCCGGCGTTCCCACGGAGGTGCGGGTCGGCGCCACGATCGCCGACGGCATCGCGGTCGGAAAACCTGGTGAGTTGAACTTCAGCATCGTGCGCGACCTCGTCGACGACGTCGTCACGGTGTCTGATGATGACATCGCGCGCGCCCTGCTCGTATTGCTCGAGCGGGCGAAACTTGTTGTCGAGCCGGCGGGCGCCGTGTCTGTCGCGGCGATCCTTGCAGGCAAGGTGGATGCCGTCGGTCCAACGGTCGCGATCCTGTCCGGTGGAAACATCGACCCACTCCTGATGCAACGGATCATCAGTCACGGGCTGGCAGCATCCGACCGATACCTCACGCTGCGCATCATGCTGCCAGATCTGCCTGGGCAGCTGGCACGCACATCCGAACTCGTGGCTGCGGCAGGCGCGAACGTCATCGA
>DATMTC010000054.1:0-2868 GCA_035565115.1 Microbacteriaceae bacterium
CCGACGACGACGATCGCGAGTTCTGCCGATGACGCGGCATCCACCGCGGCGGCGAAGCCGGAGTGGTCATCGCCTTCGACCGTGCAACCCTCGGCGAAGACGAACTCGGGTGCTGGCAGCCCAGCATCCGCGAACGCGCCGGGTAATGCGTCGAGCACCGTCGGCATGTCAACGCCGAGCGGCAGCTCAGGGTAGCCGGCGAGCACGTGGTTTGCGAAGGAATAGCAACCTTGCAGCGCACTCGCCCGGTGCGCGTTCGGACCGATCACGGCGACGCGCGAAAGCGGGTTCGCGCGCGCACCGACCGGCAGCACGCCATCGTTCGACAGCAGCACGATGGATTCTTCGGCGAGCCGGCGGGCCAACTGCCTGTGACGCGGCGAGTCGAGGTCGATGTCGGTCGGTGCTTGACCGTCGAACGCATCCGGTTCGAGCAGGCCGAGCTCCTCCTTCTGCGCGAGCGCGCGCAACACGGCCCTGTCGACATACGTTTCGTCGAAGAGGCCGGCGCGGATGCGGTCGGCGAGGGGTTCAAGGTAGGCGTCGCCTGTCGGCAGCTCGATGTCGATCCCGGCCGTCAGAGCGAGAGCGGCTGCCTCGCCTCGGTCTGCCGCAACCTGATGCATGACCTCGAGAAACGCCACCGCAAAGTAGTCGGCTACGACGACACCATCGAAGTCGAGCTTGTCTCGCAGCAGCGTCGTGAAGTAGTCGGCGTTTGCGGCCATCGGCACGCCGTCGATGTCGACGTACGAGTTCATCACCGACTTCGCCTGGCCGTCGAGAAGCGCCATCTCGAACGGCGGGAGGAAGACATCCGCGATCTCACGTGGTCCTGCGTGCACAGGCGCGTGATTGCGCCCGGCGGCCGATGCAGAATACCCGAGGAAGTGCTTGAGCGTCGCGTGCACTCCTGCTGCCTGCAGCCCGCGCACGTATGCGGTGCCGATCGTTCCGACAAGGTACGGATCCTCACCGATGCACTCGTCGACCCGTCCCCAGCGCGGATCGCGGATGACGTCGAGCACCGGCGCGAGCCCCTGATGGATGCCGAGCTGCTTCATCGAGTCGCCAATGGCTTCTGCCATCTCTTCGACGATGCCTGGGTCGAACGCTGCGCCCCACGCCAGCGGTGTCGGAAAAGTGGCCGCCGTCCAGGCGGCCAGTCCGGTGAGGCACTCTTCGTGAATCAACGCAGGGATGCCCAACCGAGTTTCACGCTTGAGCCGCTGCTGCTCATTCCACAGCCAGGCCGCACGCTCGGCTGGATCGACCGGCCGCGTTCCGTACACCCGGGTGTAGTGCCCCAGGCCGTGACGCGTGACCTCTGCCAGGTCAGTCGATGCCTTTTGCCCCGCAGCCATCTCGCTTTGCATCGGGGCGACAACGCCTCGCTGATCGAGCCAATACCCGACGAGTTGCGCCAGTTTCTCCTCGAGAGTCATCCGAGCATGGAGCTCGCGCACGCGCTCGGAAACTTCCGGCATCGCCGGCACAACTACCGTCACTTCAGTCTTCGCTTTCGTTGGTGGGGCTAGGTCGGCTAGGTGTCTGTCAGCCCTTGACCGCGCCGGTGAGACCGCCGACGATCCGCCGCTGGAACAGCGCGAAGAAGATCAGTGCGGGAATCATCGAGAGCGATGTGAACGCCAATACTTTAGCGGTGTCCACTGACCATTGCGACGCAAACGCCTGCACACCAAGCGGAAGGGTGAACGTCGATTGGTCGTTGAGGATGAACAGCGGAAGCAGATACGCGTTCCAACTGCCGATGAACGCGAGGATGCCGACAGTCACCACTCCTGGCAGAGACAGCGGGAGCACCATCCGGAAGAAGAAGCCGAGTCTGCTTGCACCGTCGATCGATGCTGCCTCCTCGATTTCATCCGGAATCGCCCGCAGGAACGGAACCAGGATGATCACCGTCGTCGGAAGCCCGAACGCGATCTGCGGCAAGATGACGCCGCCGAGGCTGTTGGTCAATCCGAGGTCTTTGATCAGGATGTACAGTGGCGTGATCGCGACCGTGATGGGGAACATCAGGCCGGCGGCGAACAGCGAGTACATCGCACCGCGCCCGCGAAAGTGGTACCTGGCGAGCACATAGCTGACCATGAGCCCGAGCGCCACGACACCGGCAGTGGTGGCAAGCCCGACGACCGCCGAGTTTGCGATCTCCTGCCAGAATGTCGCACCGGTCAGCACGTTGACGTAGTTGCCGATCACCCACGGGTTGGGCAAACCGGCCGGCGATGAGGTGATCTGCGAGTTATCGCGGAAACCACCCAACACGATGTAGAGCACCGGGCCGAGGCACGCTGCGATGAACACCAGCGAGATGAAGTAGACGGCTGGACTGCCCCATTGACTGCGTCCACGGTTTTGCGGCGGGCGGGCGGAGATCGGAATGACCGTCGTGACTGCCATCACTTGTTCCTCTCTGTGAGTGCACCAGCGGTGTCACGGCGCAGCACGAAACGTTGGTAGATCAGCGCGATGATCAGCGAGATGAAGAAGATGACCACTGCCACGGCGTTGCCGTATCCGTAATTACTCGAGGTTCGCCCGTTGGCAACCATGTAGGTCGCCATGGTGGACACGCCCGCGGTGGAAGCGATGTACTGACCCCAAATGATGTACACGAGGTCGAACAGCTGGAGCGAGCCGATAATCGACAGGAACGCCCAGATGCGGATCGTCGGACCCAGCAGCGGCAGGGTGATGCGGCGCTGGATCTGCCAGTACGTTGCACCGTCGATCGCTGCAGCTTCAAACAGCTCATCCGGGATGCTTTGCAGTCCGGCAAGAAACAGGATGACGGCGAATCCGATGTATTTCCACGAGATGATGATCATCAATGACCAGATC
>DATMTC010000055.1:0-2524 GCA_035565115.1 Microbacteriaceae bacterium
AGGCATCCCATGCCGAGGGATGCCACGTGGAACAGCGGCGAGATCATCAATGCTCGGTCCGTGCTCACGACGTCGTAGTCGGTGATCACGTTGATCGCGTTCCAGATCAAGTCGCCGTGACTGAGCACGGCACCCTTTGGACGGCCCGTCGTGCCTGAGGTGTAGATGATCAGCGCGGGATCGTCGACGCCGACGACAGCATCGGCAACGGCTGCGCCTTCCGAAGCCGACGTGTCGGCAATCGCCGCCTCGTAGTCCTGCACTTCGTCTGGCGCTGATGCAGCATCCCCGTCTGCCACGATCAGACGGTCGATGCCCGGCGGGGCCGCCGCGGCCACCGTCGCCTCCAGGCCACTCGTGCTGATCAGCACGGATGCTCCTGAATCATCCAGCATGTACGCCAACTCGCGCGCTGACAGCCGGGTGTTCAACGGAACCATGATCGCGCCCAGCCGCGCGCTGGCAAACAGAACCTCGATCAAAGCCGGATGATTGTTGCCGATGAAGGCGATCCGATCGCCTGCCACGAGCCCGCGATCGGCCAGAGCGACAGCAAGAGCGTCGATGCGATCGGCGAGCCTGCGATAGCTGATCGGGAGGTCGCGGAAGACGATGGCCGGGTGGTCGGGCGCCGTGGATGCTCGCCGCCGGATCCAGTCTCCGATCCCGTCTGGCATTCTCGTCGACGACGCTGCGCCTACCGACCCTGCTCTTGTCGACACCGTTGCCGCTCCTTCCGCCGATCGCCGTCCGCGTGGGCTGTCAGGACACCCGCGAGATGAACTCGATGACAACCGCGGGCCGATCCTGACCCTCGATCTGCATCTCGCCAGCGACCTTCATCTGGTAACCGCCAGAGGCGACAGGATCGACGCTCACGACCGTCGCCGTCAACCGAACTCGTGCACCGGCCCGGACCGGTGAGGTGAACCGCACCCTGTCCAGTCCGTAGTTCACGAGCGTCGTCGCACCCGTGACCTCGAGCAGGTTCGACCACAGCGGAATGAATAGCGACAAGGTGAGGAACCCGTGCGCGATGGTGCCGCCGAACGGCCCATCTGCTGCGCGCTGTTCGTCGACATGAATCCATTGGTGGTCGTCAGTCGCGTCTGCAAAACGGTCGATGCGCTCTTGGGTGACCTCGATCCACTCCGACGTGCCGATCTGCTTGCCTGCAATCGATGGCAGCTCATCCAGTTGGATGGCCATGGTCTGTGTCATCGGTTCTCCTCGTTGTTCAAGTCAGTGTTGTTCGAGTCGGTGTTGTTCGAGTTGGTGTTCTGCTCGGGCAGCAGCCCGAGCACCCGTCCTGCGTTGGCCAGCAGGATCTTCGGCCGAATCTCGTCCGAGATCGGCAGTGTTGCGAAGTCCCGCAGCCAGCGCTCAGGGGTCAGCATGGGAAAGTCGGATCCAAACAGCACCTTGTCTTGCAGGAAGGAGCCTGCAGCACGCACAAGCTGGGCTGGAAAGTATTTGGGGCTCCACCCTGAGAGGTCGATGGCGACATTCTTCTTGTGGGTCGCCATCGAGATCGCAGCATCCTGCCACGGAACCGACGGATGCGCCAGGATCAGGCTCAGCTCGGGCAGATCGGCGGCCACATCATCCAGCAGCATCGGGTCGGAATATCGCAGGCGCATCCCGGCTCCCCCTGGCAGGCCGGCGCCGATGCCCGTTTGCCCGGTGTGCACAATCGCGGGCACCCCGAGGTCGGAAATGGCGCTCCAGAGTGGGCGGTATTGCTCGTCGGAGGGATCGAAGCCCTGCACGGTCGGATGGAACTTGAAACCGCGCACACCGTGGTCGTGCACGAGGCTGCGCGCCTGATCGATCGCAGCATCGCCTCGGTGAGGATCGACGGATCCGAACGGAATGAGCACGTCTGCCTGATCTGCTGCCTCGTCTGCGATCTGCTCGCTTGAGATCGGTGGATGCTCAAGCGCGGTCCCAGCATCCACGGTGAAGATCACCGCAGCCATGTTCAAGCTCCGGTAATAGGCTGCGACTCCGGAGACATCCGGCGTCGCCCCATCGGAACGAAAGTATGCCTGGGCGGCGTCGGCCAGCCGCGGCGGCAACGACGTGTGGCCGTCAGAACCCTGCTCGATGTGCACGTGCACGTCGAGGGCCTCGATGGCGTCGAGATCGACTTCGCAGCGATACACGGTCAGGCTTCTCGAACGAACTCGGCCGGAAGCTCGGGGAACTCCTCACCGACCGATTGCAATTGCGCGCGCAGCCGTGGCCCGAACTCGTCCGCGATGTCTTGCGCGCTCCATCCGCCAGCGTGAACGGCAGATAGCACGGCCTCGGGATGCGACCACAGCTGAACCCGGTCGCCTCCGATCCCGATCACTTGGCCGTTGATGCCGGCGGATTCTGCCGATGCGAGATACACGATGAGGCCCGCGACGTCGTCTGCTGAACCGAAGCCGAGGTCTTTTCGGAAGAAGTCGGGCATCGCAACGCCTGCGTCCTGCGCTTCGACGGCCGCCGCGAAGTACGGCACTGTGCGCGTCATCTC
>DATMTC010000056.1:0-2552 GCA_035565115.1 Microbacteriaceae bacterium
GTGCTCGACGAGATCGCGCAGATCAAGGCGGATGCCGCATCCGGCGTCTTCGACGCACCTGAGGCACCCCGCCCGGCGTGGCCGATGATCATCCTGCGCACCCCGAAAGGCTGGACCTGCCCCCACGAGATTGATGGCGTGCTGATCGAGGGAACATACCGTGCACACCAGGTGCCGCTGGCGAACGCACGGGACACGCCAGCGCACACGAAGCTGCTCGAGAGCTGGATGAAGAAGTACCGGCCACAGGAGCTGTTCGACGACGACGGCGCGCCCGTTGCGGATGCGACGGCGATCGCCCCAGAGGGTGACAGGCGGATGAGCGCAAACCCGGTCGCGAACGGCGGCCTGCTGCGCAAGGAGCTCAGGCTGCGGGACTTCCGCGATTTCGCCGTCGACGTGCCCGGCCCGGGCGCGACCACGGCAGAGGCGACCAAAGTGCTCGGGCAGTGGCTTGCGACCGTCATCGCAGACAACCCGACAAACTTCCGCATCTTCGGGCCTGACGAGACAGCATCCAACCGGCTGGCCCCGGCCGTGTATGCGAGCACGCAAAAGCAGTGGGACGCCGAGATCGTGCCGACGGACGATCACCTGGAGCGGGCAGGCCGCGTGATGGAGATGCTCAGTGAGCACCAGTGCGAAGGATGGCTGGAGGGCTACCTGCTCACCGGCAGGCACGGGCTGTTCAACTGCTATGAGGCGTTCATCCACATCGTCGACTCGATGTTCAACCAGCACGCCAAATGGTTGAAGGTGAGCCGTGAGATTCCGTGGCGACGGCCGATCGCGAGCCTGAACTATCTGCTCTCCAGTCACGTCTGGCGGCAGGATCACAACGGATTCAGCCATCAGGATCCAGGCTTCATCGACCACGTCGTCAACAAGTCCGCTGACGTCGTGCGCGTGTACCTTCCGTTCGACGCGAACACGCTGTTGTCGACATATGACCACTGTCTGCGGTCCGTCAATTACGTGAACGTCGTCGTCGCAGGCAAGCAGCCGCAGCCCAACTGGCTGACCATGGAAGAGGCCGTCGCGCACAACACCCGCGGCCTCGGCATTTTGCCGTGGGCAGGCACGGAAGAGGCTGGGCAGGAGCCGGATGTTGTGCTCGGGTGTGCAGGGGACGTGCCGACCCTCGAGGTGCTGGCTGCAGCATCCATTCTGCGCGAACGCCTGCCAGAGCTGAAGGTGCGCGTTGTCAACGTCGTCGACCTGATGCGCCTGCAGTCGGAGGGCGAGCATCCGCACGGGCTGAACGACCGCGAGTTCGACGCGCTGTTCACCACGGACAAACCGATCATCTTCGCCTATCACGGTTACCCGTGGCTCATCCATCGGCTGACGTATCGCAGGCACGGGCACGACAACATCCACGCCCGCGGATACAAGGAGAACGGCACGACGACCACGCCGTTCGACATGGTGATGCTCAACGATCTCGACCGATATCACCTGGTGATGGACGTGATCGATCGTGTGCCAGGCCTTGCCGTGGCGCAAGCAGAGCTCAGGCAGGAGATGATGGACACACGACTGCGCGCTCGTGCATACACCAGGGAGCATGGCGAGGACCTTCCAGAAGTGGCGAACTGGAGCTGGGGCGACGCGCAGGTTGCTGCTGAAAGCGAAGACACAGGTGGGGACAACGCGTGAAGTCGATCTATGTGACGTCGGCAGAAGGGTTCACCGGAAAGTCGACGATCGCACTCGGCGTGCTGCAAACTTTGCAGGGCAGGCTCGAACGCGTCGGCGTGTTCAGGCCGATTGCCCGGTCGTCGAGTGAGCGCGACTATGTGTTGGAGCTGCTGCTGCAGCACGTGGGCGTCGAACTCGACTACGACCAGTGCATCGGCGTCAGTTATGAGGAAGTGCACGCAGATCCGGATGCCGCGCTGTCGCGCATCGTCGAACGTTACAAGGCGGTCGAAGCGCTGTGCGACGCGGTGGTGATCGTCGGCTCCGACTACACGGATGTCAGCGCACCGACGGAACTGGGCTACAACGCACGCGTCGCCGCGAATCTCGGTTCCCCTGTTCTGCTCGTGCTCGGCGGACGATCAGGGCGGGGCCACGAAGAGAACCTCGGGCAAGCGGATGCTCGCACGCCAGACGAGATCAGGCAGCTTGCCGAGGTGACGGTGGCCGAACTGAAGGCCGAACACGCCGGGCTGCTTGCCGTGATCGTGAATCGGGCCGACCCAGAGCGCCTCGAGGAGATCAGGGACGTCGTTGGTCGATCGGTTCGTTGGTCGAGTAGCGAGCGAGGAACGAGCCCGCGTATCGAGACCTCGTCACCGGGTCTCGATACGCTCGCAAGCTCGCTACTCGACCACCGGGACGGTGTTATGCCCAACGTCTGGGCCATCCCAGAGGACCCGCTGCTCGTCGCGCCCACCGTCGAAGCCATCCTCACCGCGGTGGACGGCACGCTCGTCAAGGGCGATCCGGCGCTGCTCGAGCGCGAGGCGCTCGGGGTCGTCATTGCTGCGATGTCGATGGAGAACGTGCTCACCCGCCTGATCGAGGGTGCGGTCGTGGTGGTCCCG
>DATMTC010000057.1:0-2915 GCA_035565115.1 Microbacteriaceae bacterium
AGGCGATGGCGCAGCGGGTTCTTCAGGTCACCGAGCTCACCGCGCGCCTGAACGTGCTGCCGTTTGACGACGAAGCAGGCAAGGCCGCACTGTTCGAGCAAATCCTGGGCGCGCCGCTTCCCGATCGGGTCACGATCTATCCCCCGTTTTACACCGATCACGGGCTCAATCTGGAGCTGTCAGAGCGGGTTTTCATCAACCAGGGCTGCACGTTCTTGGACTATGCGGGAATCAGGCTCGCGAAGCGCGTGATGGTCGGTCCGAAGGTCACGTTCATCACGAGCGGGCATCCCGTCGACCCGGCAGAGCGCAAGCTCTATCTCACCGGGGCGCCGATCGATGTGGCCGAGAACGTCTGGATCGGCGCCGGCGCCACGATCTTGCCCGGTGTCAGCATCGGCCAGGACGCGGTGATCGCTGCCGGATCGGTCGTAGCAGAAGACGTGCCAGCGTCGAGTCTTGTCACGGGAGCCAAGGCGACAGTGCGTCGCCAGTGGTGAATCGGATGCTGGCCGCACTTCCGGTGGTCGAGTAGCGACGCGAGGAACGAGCGCCGCGTATCGAGACCTGGTTGGCCGGCCTGCGGTACCGTGCCGCGGGCAAAGGTTGCGGGGTCTCGATACGCGGCTCGCTGCGCGAGCAGCTACTCGACCACCGGGATGGCCCGAGTCCGGTGGTCGAGTAGCGACGCGAGGAACGAGCGCCGCGTATCGAGACCTGGTTGGTCGGTCTGCGGTACCGTACCGCGGGCAAGGTTGCGGAGTCTCTTGGTCTCGATACGCGGCTCGCTGCGCGAGCAGCTACTCGACCACCGACGCGGCTCGCTGCGCGAGCAGCTACTCGACCACCGGAGTCGCTCGACCAAACGGTGCAGCGCAGCACGCGCTAGATTCCTATGAGAAGGGAGCAATCAATGCGCGGAGTAATCATGCACGCACCGGGCGACGTGCGCGTCGCGGAGCGTGAAAATCCCACCATCGTCGAGCCGACGGACGCAATCATTCGCGTCGCTGCGGCGTGTGTCTGCGGATCCGATCTCTGGCCATACCGTGGGGTCGACCGGGCTTCAGACAGCCCGATGGGGCACGAATACGTGGGTGTCGTCGAAGAGGTGGGCGCCGACGTGAAAACCATCAAACCGGGCGACTTCGTCGTCGGGTCGTTCATGGCGTCAGACAACACCTGCGAGATCTGCCAGGCCGGGTACCAGTCCCGCTGCGTGCACGTCGTGCCGATGGGAAGCATCGGCACGCAGGCGGAACGAGCGCGCATCCCGCTTGCCGATGGAACGCTTGTTGCGACGCCTGGACAGCCGGATGCCGACCTGATCCCGTCGCTGCTGGCCGCATCCGACGTGCTCGGCACCGGATGGTTCGCTGCCGTCGCGGCAGACGTCGGGCCAGGCAAGACGGTCGTCGTTGTCGGCGACGGAGCGGTCGGCCTGCTCGGTGTGTTGTCGGCGAAACAGCTCGGAGCCGAGCGGATCATCATCATGTCGCGGCATGCCGACCGGCAGGCGCTTGCGCGCGAGTTCGGTGCAACGGACATCATCGAAGAGCGCGGGGACGCCGGTGTTGCGAAGGTCAAGGAACTCACGGGCGGTCTCGGGGCGCACTCGGTGATCGAGGCGGTTGGAACGCAGGAGTCGATGATGCAGGCGATCCGTTCGACGCGTGCCGGCGGCCATGTCGGATACGTCGGCGTCTCTCACGATGTGCAACTGCCTGGCAGCGAGTTGTTCTTCTCCGGGGTGCACCTGCATGGCGGTCCCGCCCCCGTGCGGCAGTACTTGCCCCAGCTGATTCAGCTCATCTGGGATCGCGTGATCGACCCTGGCAAGGTGTTCGACCTGACCCTTCCGCTCGATGAGGCCGCCGAGGCATACAAGGCCATGGATGAGCGCAGGGCCATCAAGGTGTTGCTGCAGCCTTAGCCTGGTCGAGGGAAGGGGATGCCGGATGAGCGAAGACGACGGCGGGGCCGCGTCAGTCGTGCTGGCCGGTCAGCCACGGATCAGTGACTGGCAGCAGGACTTCTACAAGAATCTGCACCGGCATCCAGAACTCGGTCATCGTGAGGTCAAGACGGCAGCGAGCGTCGCCGCCGCGCTGCGCGACTTCGGCTACGACGTTCGGGAGAAGATCGGCTCGACCGGCGTTGTCGGTGTTCTGAAGAGCGGCGTACAAGCCAGCGGCGATGGCCCCGTCGTGCTCATGCGTGCAGACATGGACGCTCTGCCCGTCGAGGAGGCGACCGGCCTCGCATACGCGAGCACGGATCGCGCAACAGACGCAGACGGCAATGACGTGCCCGTGATGCACGCGTGCGGTCACGACGTGCACGTCGCCTGCCTGCTCGCAGCGGCCAGGCTGCTTGCCGAAGCGAAGGATGCCTGGCACGGCACATTCATCGCGCTGTTCCAACCGGCCGAGGAACTCGCCGATGGTGCGGACGTGATGCTGAAAAGCGGATTGGCCGCATCGATTCCGAAACCGGATGTCGCGCTCGCCCAACATGTGCTGCCGTTCCCTGCCGGCCGCGTCGGCACCCGCCCTGGAGCATTTCTCTCCAGCGGTGACAGCATGCGCGTAACCGTATGGGGTCGCGGCAGCCACGGCTCGATGCCGCAACTTTCTGTCGACCCTGTCGTGCTCGCGTCCACAATCGTTGTGCGGCTTCAGACGATCGTCGCCCGCGAGGTCACGCCTGGTGAATTCGCCGTGCTCACCGTCGGGAGCATTCAGGGCGGTTCGAAGAGCAACATCATCTCCGATCACGCCGTTCTCGAGTTGAACATCCGCACGTTCAGCGAGCAGACGCGCACGAGAATCATCGACGCCATCCACCGCATCGTCGAGGGCGAGTGCGCAGCATCCGGCTCTCCGAAGCCGCCACGCTTCGAACTCTTCGACCAC
>DATMTC010000058.1:0-1746 GCA_035565115.1 Microbacteriaceae bacterium
GCCGCGCGGACGTATCCGCGGCCGGTCGTGATCAGAACCAGCGCCGCCAGAACCATGCTCGCCATGGTGAAGATGATCAGCGCCATGCCGGCTTCGACCATTCCAACACCGAACAACACGACGCCGACAACCGCCCCGATGGCGAGGAACAGGTTGTAGAAACCCTGGTTGTACGCCAGCGGCCTGGTGATCTCGGCGGCCTCTTGATTGGCGACGCCGAACCGCTTCCAGATGCGCGGGCGCGTCCATCCGACGCTCTCCATCAGAAATATGCCGACGTGCAGCGCTGCAGCGAGAGCGATGATCAATATCGCGATGATGAGCATGCGGTCAGCCTATTGCGCCGTTGCCCGATCCGCGCGTGTTTCGCTCAGCGCTCGCCGGGCGGCCTATGCGCGCACATCGACGACCGTGCGACCGCGCACCCGCCCTGCGAGGATGTCGTCAGCAGCGTCGATCGCGCCGGATAGCGGAATCGTCGTCGTCATTTCGTCGAGCATGGCGCCATCCAGTTCGTCGGCGAGAGCGCGCCATGCCTGCTCGCGCAGCGGTAGCGGAGCATCCACCGAGTTGATGCCGGTCAAGGTCACGGCGCGCAGAATGAACGGCAGAACGGTCGCCGGCAGGTCGGCGCCGCCAGCGAGGCCGCACGATGCGACGGCCCCACCGTAATTCACCTGAGCCAGCACGTTTGCCAGGGTCACGCCGCCGACCGAATCGACTGCGCCCGCCCAGCGATGCTTCTGCAGTGGACGGCCTTGCTGCTCGAATTCCGCTCGATCGATCACCTCGGATGCGCCCAGCCTGCGCAGGTAGTCGCCCTCGCTTGCGGCTCGGCCGCTTGAGGCCGTCACGCGATATCCGCGTGCGGCAAGCAGCGCGATCGCAACCGATCCGACGCCGCCTGCCGAGCCCGTCACGAGGATGTCGGTGCCCGATTCTGGGCCTGGGTCTGGGCCCGTGTCTGTGCCCGGTTCTGGGCGTCCGTCTGGGCCGGGGCTCGCGGCATCCGGTTTCACGCCGAGTCTGTCGAGTGCGAGCACGGCAAGCATCGCGGTGAAGCCGGCAGTTCCGATCGCGGCTGCACGCTGCGAGCTGATCGCGTCGGGCACCAGCACGAGGGAGTCGCCGGGCACCCGTGCGCGCTCGGCGAGGCCACCGTGATGGGTCTCTCCGATGCCGTCGCCGTTCAGCACGACGCGATCGCCTGCGGTGAATCGCGGGTCGTCAGAGTGCTCGACCGTGCCGACAAGGTCGATGCCTGGAATCAGCGGTGAGGTTCGGACGACCCCGGGTTTGCCGGCGATGGACAGTCCGTCTTTGTAGTTGATCCCGGAGTACTCGACTCCGATCGTGACGGCGCCAGGCATGAGCACGTCGTCATCGACGTCGCGCAGTCGCGCCGAGTGCTCGGTGATTCGGCTGCCTTCCAGCTTTTGGTCGATCACGATCGCGCGAAAGGTCATGCTGCCAGCCTACGCGGGCACTCGCATCCTGCCCCGAAGGGGCCGGTCGGATGCTGCGGGCTACGCCGTCGCGGAAGCCCGGTTTCCCCGGAAGTAGTCGTTCGAGGCAGGCAGGAACATCAGCACCGTCGCGACGATTACCGCGACAAGCCCGATCCAGTTGATCGCGTTGTTGTTTCCGCCCTGCGTTGCGTAGCCGATGACCTGCAGGATCGCGAGGATCAAAAGCACGATGCGCGCCCAATTGCGGCCGTCCCGCATCCTGAACACGATGAGCAGC
>DATMTC010000059.1:0-5954 GCA_035565115.1 Microbacteriaceae bacterium
ATTGATCGGGTTGGTGGCGAAGACGGCGCGGGCGAATTCGCGGACCTTCTCGCGGCCGACCAGATACGGCTCGGCGGGCGGATACACCCTGCCCTGGATTTCGGGGTTCACTGGCACTCGCCCATTCTACGGATGCGGGCAACCGGCATCCGCCGCAGACGAAAGCCCCGCCTCACCGTCGCGGTGAGTCGGGGCCCGTGCGCCCAGAGCTCAATAGCCCAGGAGCGCTGCAGTCAATGTTCTGCTTGTGCCGTGCCTACTGGCAGCTGTCGCACTGCAGGTCATCCATCGGGTCGACCGGAACTGCGTAGCCGCCGACGGTGTCATTTTCGAAATTCATGATGGCCTCCCCGTGTTTGCCAAATCTGTTTTGCCACATCTTGTGCGAAAGCCAGCGATGCCATTTTCACTGACTTTCCTGCCGCACCGTTCGAACTGTTCGTGCGGTGGTTACCCACTATATAACGTGAATCACACGCCTGTCATTCCACTAGATGTAGTGTTTTGAACTTTTTTCTGCCGTGCCGCCAGATTACGCGGAACCACCGACATTGGTGGTCAAAAAATGTGCGGCGACGGTCGGCGTGTCGCAGTTGCGGACCGTCTCGTCCCGGCTTGAACGGGGAATGGATACCAGCGGCATCGGCTTGACCACTACATGACAAACGTTGGAATCATCGGCGCAGGCCACATCGGCTCTGCACTTGCCCGCACACTCATCGAACACGGCTACACGGTCACAATCGCGAACTCGCGTGGGCCAGAGACACTCGCCGACCTCGTCAGCGATCTTGGTCCGTCCGCCACTGCCGCGACGGCGACGGATGCTGCGGCTGCCGGCGACTTCGTCGTGGTCACCATTCCGTTGAAAAACTACAAGGCCGTGCCGGTTGAACCGCTTGCTGGCAAGATCGTGGTCGACACCAACAATTACTACTGGGAGCGCGACGGCCGTTTCCCGGAGCTCGATGAAGGCAGTGCTACCGTCAGTGGTCTTCTGCAGGCGCACCTGCCGGAGTCCAAGGTGGCCAAGGGCTTCAACCACATCCGTTCTGACGACATCCAGACCACGGGCAGCCAGGCAGGAACGCCGAACCGGCGCGCCCTTGCCACAGCAAGCGACTTCCCAGACGCTGCGGAGCGCGTCGCAGCGCTTTATGACGAATTCGGTTTCGACGCCGTCAACATTGGACCGCTGTCCGAGAGCTGGCGCGTCGAACGCGACCGCCCGGCATACGTCGTGCGACAGAACGCGTCAGAACTCGAGCAGAACCTGAAGGTCGCGCCGCGCACGATTTGATGCGGCCGCGATTTGATCCGGCCGCGCGTTCGCGCGGTCGCATCAGTTGCCTGGGCCTTCCCAGGAACTCAGGCCGTCGGGTATCTGCCAGCCTCGAGGTCGGCGAGCAGGCTGGGGTGCGTCGGCTGCCAGCCATAGGTCTCGCGCGTCCACGCACTGGATGCCGGCTGGTCGATGCTGAAGATCGTGCCGAGTGGCCCGAATGTCTCGGCCGGCACCTGCTGCACGGGAACGCCGAGCTGTTTTCCGATGGCCGTGGCGAGCGAAAGCATCGTGTCCCCCTCGTCAGCGACGGCATTCACAATGGTGCCGGGTTCGCCCTTCTCGAGCATGATTCTGAACAGCGTTGCAGCATCACGGCGGTGAACAGCCGGCCAGCGCTGGCTGCCGTCCCCGACGTATGGTGCGACCCCTGACTTCTGGGCCGCTGCGATCAGCACGCCGGCAAATCCGTATGCGACAAAACGCTCGTGCACCGATCGGGGCAGGCGCACCGTCGAGGTGCGCACGCCTTGGGATGCGAGCGCGAGAGTCCTTTCGACGTTGACGCCGCGGCCGCCGACGGGGCCGCTCAGCTCGGTCGGATCCTGTTCAGTGGATGGGCGACCGTCAGCGCGCGTCGTTCCTGAAACGAACACGAACGGCTTGCCTGTGCCGACGAGCGCGGCGCCAATGGTGTCCATCGCCAGGCCTTCTTCTGCGATGCCTGCCTCAAGATTGCTGAAGTCGTTGCTGAAGGCGAGGCTGATCACGCCGTCTGCATCCTTCGCGCTGGCAGTCAACACATCCAGATCGCCAAGACCGCCGCGAACAGGCACGCCGCCGGCCGCAACGACCTTCTGCTCTGATGCTTCGGATCGAGCCAGCCCGATGACCTCATGCCCATGAGCGACGAGCTCCTCGACGACGACAGAACCGATTCCGCCGGATGCTCCAGTGACAAATACACGCATGAGGTGTCTCCTTAGTGATGCGATATGTGTCCCATCACTCTAGCACGGTGATGCGACACGTGTCCCATCGCGTACGATGGGACTATGTCACGCTGGGAACCGGGTGCTCGCGAGCGCTTTGTCGACGCAGCACTGCAGCTGTTCACGGAGCAGGGATACGACGAGACAACCGTGGCCCAGATCGCCGATCGTGCGGGGCTGACCAGGAGCACGTTCTTCCGTCACTTCGCGGACAAACGCGAGGTGCTCTCGGCGGGGCAAGAGACGCTGTCGCGGCTTTTCACTGATGGCATCGCATCCGCACCGGCAGGGTCGAGTCCGCTCGAGGCGGTCGAAGCGGGCCTCACGAACGCCTCGGATGCCATGACGCCGTTCAACCGCGAGCTCGGCCCGCGCCTGGAGGCAGTCATCGCCACCAGTTCGGAATTGCGGGAGCGTGCCTTGCTCAAGAAGGTCGGCATGGCCGCAGCGATGGCCGACGCGCTGCGCGGGCGCGGCATCGACCCCTCGGTCGCGGCCGCGGCTGCCGAATTGGGGGTGCTCGCCTTCAAAGACGCTTTCGAGGCGTGGACGACCGCAGACAACGAACAACCGCTGAGCGAACTCACGTCGGCAGCACTGCAGCGCCTCCGCTCGGCGGTCACCCAGCTCGGCTAACCCAGCTCGGCTAACACGGAACGATTCAGGACGGCTGGAAGCCGCCGACAGGACTCAACGAACCGTCGATGGCGAACGGATCACGCACCTGAGACGACCTGGTCGACGCTGCGACAAGTGGAGCAAGCTCCGCCGCCGCACGCTCGATCCGCTCCGGCAGCGTCTTGACGGTGTCCGCGCCGCTCCCCCAGTCCTCCGATGCTGCGAACACGGCGGTCGGAACGACCACGGCGTGCAGATAGGTGAACATCGGCCGGATGGCGTAGTCGAGCGCAAGCGAGTGCCGCGGGGTGCCTGCCGTTGCCGCGATCACAACCGGCAACCCGGCGAGCGCCTCGTTGTCGATCACGTCGAAGAACGACTTGAACAGGCCGCTGTAACTTGTGGTGAAGATCGGCGTGACCGCGATCAGCCCGTCCGCGCTCGCGACGGCGTCGATGACCTTCTCGAGTTTCGGGCTCGGAAATCCGGTGAGCATGTTGTTCATGATGTCGACTGCCACATCGCGCAGCTCGAACGTTTGCACGGTTACGTCAGTGCCAAGCTGTTCAAGCTGCGAAACGGATGCCGCTGCCAGCCGGTCGGCAAGCATCCGAGTGGATGACGGCTGGCTCAGCCCTGCCGAGATCGCTACGAGTGATTTCGCGCTCATGCCGTCACCTCCGCGCTCTCCTTGGCACTGGAACCAGGGACACTGCCATCACGGACACTGGCAGCACGCGCGGCCACGAGCGAGGCGTGCGTCGGAGCATCCGGAACCTCTGCAGGCCGATTCTTGGCGAACTCGCGCCGCAGCACGGGCACGACCTCTTCGCCGAGCAGGTCGAGTTGCTCGAGCACGGTCTTCAGTGGAAGGCCGGCGTGATCCATCAGGAACAGCTGACGCTGGTAGTCGCCGACGTTGTCGCGGAAGCCGAGCGTGCGGTCGATGACCTCTTGCGGGCTGCCAACGGTCAGTGGGGTCTGCGACGTGAAATCCTCCATGGAAGGGCCGTGTCCGTACACCGGCGCGTTGTCGAAGTACGGCCGGAACTCGTTGACGGCATCCTGTGAGTTCTTGCGCATGAAGACCTGACCGCCCAGCCCGACGATCGCCTGCGACGCGTCTCCGTGACCGTACTGCTCGAAGCGCTGGCGATAGAACGCGATCATCTTCGCCGTGTGCTCGGCAGGCCAGAAGATGTGGTTGGAGAAGAAGCCGTCGCCATAATATGCGGCCTGCTCCGCGATCTCAGGGCTGCGGATCGATCCGTGCCACACAAACGGCGGCACGTCGTCAAGCGGCCGAGGCGTCGCCGTGAAGCCCTGAAGCGGAGTGCGGAACTTGCCTTCCCAGTCGACGACGTCCTCGTCCCAGAGGCGGCGCAGCAGCGCGTACTTTTCGATCGCAAGCGGAATGCCCTGGCGGATGTCTTCGCCGAACCATGGATAGACGGGCCCGGTGTTTCCTCGACCGAGCATCAGGTCGACGCGGCCGTCAGCAAGGTGCTGCAGCGTTGCGAAGTCCTCAGCGATCTTCACCGGATCGTTCGTGGTGATCAGGGTCGTGGATGTCGACAGCAGCAGATTGGTGGTCTTGGCAGCGATGAAGCCGAGCGTCGTGGTCGGTGAACTCGGCACGAACGGCGGGTTGTGGTGCTCACCCGTAGCGAAGACGTCCAGTCCGACCTCTTCTGCCTTCAGCGCGATCGCCACCGTGTTCTTGATGCGCTCGTGCTCGGTCGGCGTGTACCCGGTCGTCGGATCGGTCGTCACGTCGCCGACAGTAAAGATCCCGAATTGCATCAGCTCAGCCCTCTCGATAGTCCATGCGTTTGCATGTAATTATCACAACATCCGGCACTCATTCGCTATTCCCATCGCTCAGCTGCCGCCGATATCGACCGTCGAGGCTGCCCAAAACTCAGAAGTGAGGATTACTAGACGACCTAGACTGATCGGTGTACAGTTGCGGCAGGATCGTTGTGACCGCGAGCCGTCATTGGGGGTGGCAGCAGATGAGTGTGGCAGCACCGGAGCAGGTGAGCGAGACTCGTTCTCGCCGTGCCTCCATGCTGCGCATCGCGCTCGGTTCGCTTGCCGCCACCGCAGGGCTGCTCGTTCTCGGCGGCATCCTCTCCTCAACCTCCGCGTCGGCTGACGAAGCCACTCCGCCTGCGGGCACGTCCTCGTCGGGATCGTCCCTCGTTGGTGCGCTCGGCGGGGTGCTTGGCACCGTTGACAACACCGTTTCCTCGGTCGTCACGTCAACGACGGATGCCGTCAGCGCGGTTGTCGCGCCGGTGACCGCAGCGCTTCCTGCACCCGTGACATCCGTCGTCGACTCGGTGGCGCCGACCGTAAGCGCCGTAACCGACGTGACCAGTTCGCACGTGGTGCAACAGGTAACGGCGCCCGTTGTGAGCACCGTCGATTCGGTGCTTGGGGCGGTTCCAGGCGTCAACCAACTGCTGGGTTCCAACCCGGTTGCGACGCTGACCTCGCAAACGGTTCAGGCCGTTGACGGTGCGCTCGGCTCCGTTGGAAGCACCGTCGGCTCTGTTATCGACCCGGCCTCTGACCCCGGCCAAACGGCACCTGTCGTGCCAGGCGGATCCGGCGAGAATGCCGGGCAACCGAGCGGCAATCCGGGTGACGTCGGCACGTGTGCACCGCCAGGAGCCGGCGTGATCGGAACAGCCGCTGTCGTGGCTGATACGGTCAGCAACGCGGGGCTCACGCCGACCGCCACGTACGCCTCCGCAACGTCGACAGGCCCTGGCTCTGCGACGCAAGGCACAGGTGCTCCTGGTAATCCGCTCGCTCCACCTGGCGACCCCGGAAATCCGGCGGGCACCCCTGCGCTCGGCGTAACTGGCACCTCCAGCGCGAGCGGTGGAGCATCCGGCCCAGCGTCGGCAAGCGCGGTCGCTTTCGGCGGAACAGAACTTTCCCACCAGTTGGTGGGTCTCAGCGGTTCACCTATTGACGACGTGCTGCCGTCGTCACCGGTCGCCGCTCACGATTCAACCCCTGATTGAGCGGGTGAACTCTGCCAACTTCGG
>DATMTC010000060.1:0-20809 GCA_035565115.1 Microbacteriaceae bacterium
CTCAGCGAGAACGGCGTGCGTGCGCCGGCTGAGCAAACGGGTTATGTCGACGGGGCGACCGGCGCCGCCCGCGCGCTGTCCCTGCAGATAGCGCGCAAGGAATTCGTCGAACGATCCGTTGCCCGATCCGCCTGGACCGAAAAATGTCGGCATTCTAACCTCCAGCTAAACTTGAGTGCCTTCGACTCAAGTCAACGCATGGCATCGTAAATCATTCCCGCCTCGACAAATTAATTCGTCGGCCAGGGTCGTCAATTCGTCGGCCGGGTCGCGCGCGCTGGTAACTCAGGTAAATCGGATGCCGCGGCTCAAACATCCGCGCGGTCACGCGGTTCAAAGTTGGCGGCTGCACGTTTTTCCTGAGTTACCAGCACGGCACAGGCAACACCGTCAACGCACGCGGGCATGGCGCAGTTGCACGACAACTCCGACCGCAGCGCTTACAACCACGATGACCGCATAAACGATGGACGTCGGCACGAGGTTGAATTCCGCGACGGCCAACCCTGCGATGATCGCCGGCACCCCGAACGAGAGGTACGACACAACGTAGATTGCGGCGAACATCTCGCCGCGCTCGTGCGCTTCAGCGAGCGGTGCTGTGGCCCGCACCTCACCGGCGAACGTCATTCCGAACCCGAATCCGGCCACGACCGTGCCCACGCCGAAGAGCATGAATTCACCGAACAGAAGTGACAGCGCCACGAGCGCGATTCCGGCAACCAGCGACAGCGCCCCGACGACGATCACGGCGCGCGGCCGGACTCGGCGGCTGAGGAATACCGCAAGCGTGCCGATTCCTGAGAGAACCGCGATCACCGCGCCGCTGACCAGCCCGCTGTCGATTTTGAAGGTGTCCCGCAAAATCTCCGGCACGAGACCGAGGAACAGGCCACCCGTCATCCAACCGGCCAGATAGATAGGGATGCCCGATCTGAACTCGCGTCGCGCGCGCGGTGGAACGGCGATCCTCGGGATCAGACTGCGCACGGCACCAGGGCGCTCCGAAACGGACTCCGGTGCGATCACGACGACGACAAGGGCCACCAGGAACAAGATCATGAACGACACGAACGTGGCAACGACAGGATTCGGGACCGCATCGATGACCACCCCGGCCAGAATTGCGCCGACCGCGAGTCCGCCGAACGGTGCGAGGGAGCCGACGATTGCTCCGAGCCCGCGATTGCCTGCCGGAGCAAGGTCGGTCAACGCAGCGGACAGCGCGCCGGTCGCCGCACCCGTAGCCACGCCTTGAATCGCTCTGGCGATCACCACCGTCTCGATGTTCGGTGCGAACGCGAACAGTGCCATGGCGATCACCTGCAGCGCGATCGCACCAACGAGCACAGGGCGCCGTCCGACGTGATCGGACAACGAACCGATCGTGAGCAGCGCAAGAAGAAGGGTGACCGCGTAGATAGCAAACGCGAAGCTCAACAGCCAGGACGGGAAGCCCCACTCTTGCTTATAAAGCACGAAGAACGGCGACGGCGCTGCCGATGCGGCAAAGAGCACCACAAGGATGCTGGCCAACCCGGCGAACGCTGCGGTTCGCGGAAGGACGAGGTGTCGACGTCCTTGCGGTTCTCGCCAGCCGCCGGGGTCGACGGCCGGGGCCGGCTGACTCAGCCTCGTGCCGATTGGCTGCACGGTCGGACCGGATGCTGTGGCGATGGAATCGGTAGGTACGCTCACAAGTGGCTCCAAAAGCAACTAAAATCGCTAACGCAACAAATGTTGCGATTTGCACACGATAGCCTCCGCCAGCGCCTAACGCAAGTTTTCATGCGTTAGTATTCGAATATGGTCGAAAAGGTAGCCGGAACCCGTTCCGGAGGAAGAAGCACACTCGTCGTGGCGGCTGTGCGTTCCGCTGTTGAGACGCTCGTTGCCGAGCTTGGAGCCGAGAACGTGACGATTGCGCTCATTGCCGAGCATGCAGGCGTCAACGCGACGAGCATCTACCGGCGCTGGGGTGACCTGCCGACCTTGATCAACGAAGTGGCGGCATACCGCCTCGACCCGGAGCGACCGTTGCCGGACACCGGCGACCTTCAGGCTGACGTCCGCGCGTGGGCGCACGAGCTTGCCACGCATTTCGGCACGCCGGCGAACGCCTCACTGTTGCGGGCCGGTGCGGCCCTGGCCAATTCGGGGCCAAGCGACTGCACGGTGAATCGGCGCAATGAAGCCGGAGCGTTTGTGGCCAGATACCGATCGCGAGCACAGGAAGACGGGGTCGGCGCAACCCCGACGGCAGACCAGATCATCAACTACATCGTGGCGCCGATCACCTACCGGGCTATCTTTGCTCCACGGCCGCTGCAGGACGATGAAGTCGACGCGCTCGTCGACGACCTCTTCCGCGTGAACGCGGCCTGACGCCGCTTCGCTCCTGCCGACTGCAGGCATCCACCGATCTCGGTTGCTCACTGGCGAGGGGCGATGAGAAGCGCCTCGAGGTCCTCGGTGACGAGTCGGCGCATCCGCTCGGTCCGTTCGCGCTTGTACTGGGCGTCGACCGGGATGTTGCGTCGATCGAGCACCCCTTCGATCGCAGCTGAGATCTCACGCCATGCATCACCCCGTGCCCGCTCGACAAGGCTCTCGACGTAGCCATCGTCACGCGCCCGCTCGCGCAGCTTGTCGGCAAGTGCGACAGCCGCAGCCAGTCTGAATTCCAGATTCGCGCGGTCAGCCGATCGATAATCGTGCACGTGCTCTGCATCTCCGACAAGGGATTCCGACCAGCGTCGCTCTTCGGCGATCCGGTCTGCAGCCGCCTCGGATTCCTGCGCAAGGGCTTCGATCGCCTCGCGTGCCTCCCCGACGTAGTGTTCGACCGCATACGAGTCGTTGCCGTTCAGAACGGCAACCTCGATGCGGTTCTTGACCGTCATGCGGTTCGCATAGTCGGCAAGCATGAGTCCTTCATCCGTTGCCTCTTCAAGCGTCAGCGGCTCGCGCTGTGGTAAGGCGCTCTCGTCGAACGGCTTCAGCGCGACCTTGCGGCGACGGCGAAACCACACGGCTCCTCGCTTTCAATGGATTGGCTTGTGGAAGAAATCGGGCTCTGCATCCGAGGGTACTCGCGGACACAGACGCAGCGCGCCCTGGCGCGTGCAACCCGAACGCGCCACACTGGGCAGATGGCAGAATCCCCGGACGGCCGCGTCGCGGTCTACATCGACTTCGACAACATCGTGATCTCGCGATACAACCAGCTGTACGGCCGCAACCAGTTCAGTCTCGACAGAATGCGCGATTTCGACGAGTCAACGGCGGATGCTGCGCAGCGTGCGCGTGCAGCTGCCGCCACCGTCGACATCGGTGCGGTTCTCGATTTCGCATCGTCGTTCGGCACGATCGTGCTCAGCAGGGCGTACGCCGATTGGTCAATGCCGGTGAACGCCGGCTACCGCAGGCAGCTGATCGGCCGGGCCGTCGATCTGACCCAGCTGTTTCCGTCGACGCGCGGTATGAAGAATGGTGCAGACATCCGCTTGGCCGTCGACGTGGTCGAAGACCTGTTTCGACTCACCGACCTCACGCATATCGTGATCGCTGCCGGCGACTCCGACTACATCGCGCTCGCGCAGCGAAGCAAACGTCTTGGCAGATATGTCGTCGGCATCGGTGTTGCCGGCGCAACGAGCAAGTCGTTGGCGGCCGCGTGCGACGAGTTCGCCGACTATGACGCCCTGCCCGGCATCGTCGCATCCGCTGAGCAGAAACAGGCCGAAGACACTGCGGCAGCGCTTCCCGATGAACTCAGAGAGCCACCGAAACGACGTCAGCCACGCAAGAAGGCGGCCCAGGTCGTCGATGACGATTCGGCAAGCGAAGACGAGCAGGACGAGACAGCGGATGCTGAGCCTGAACGACCAGACGAGGATGCGACCGGCCTGCTGGTGCGGGCGCTCAGGCTCGGGCACGCCAAGGACGATTCGGATTGGCTGCACAGTTCTGCCGTCAAAACCCAGATGAAACGCATGGACCCCTCGTTCAACGAGAAGTCCCTCGGGTTCCGCAGCTTTTCGGACTTCGTCACCTCCCGAAGCGATGTCGCCGAGATGAAAGAGGATGGCCAGGCCAGGCGCATCCGACTCAAGCCGGCGCTTCTCGGCCAGAAGTAGCCGCCGCCTGCTCCGCGAAGAAGTCACCGAGCCGCTCGCTGCCGGTCTGTGGCGCAACCATGTCGGTGGTCATCACGGCAAGGAAGAACTGCAGCGGTCCGTGAATGCGCTGCGGCGTGAGCATGCGGGCCAGCCATCCTGCCGCCAGGGCCAACCGAATCGGCACGTGGCGGATCCGAGGCGGTTTCTCCAGTGCCGTGAAGGCCGCCCGCGCGACCTCGGTGTGGCTGAGGATGTCTGGGCCGCCCACCTGCACCTCCGTCTCCGAGGATGTCGCTGCGCGAATGCACGCGCGAGCCAGGTCCACACCGCCAATCGGATTCATGCGCCGAGTGCCGTCGCCGATCAGATACACGGTCCCCTTGCGAGCGAGGTCGAGCAAGGCGGTCAGGTCGGAGAAATAGCCGGTTGGGCGAATCACGATCGAGCGAACGGTGGACTCGGCCATGGCATCCACAAATCGTTCCTTGGCCGCCGCTAGCTCAACGGTCGCGCGCAGTTCACGGCCGTGCAGCACAGACACGTACACGAAACGCTTCACGCCACTGCGCTCGGCCTCGCGCAGCAGCGCCAGGTTGCCGCCGTAGTCGACATCGTTATAGCCGACGGCGTCGCGCTGCCGCGTTATGCCGATCGTCGAGAACACCGTGTCGATGCCATCGGCGATCCCGTGCAGTGATTCGGCGCGCGTCACCTCGCCGATGAAGACATCGTCTGCACGATCCAGCGACGCTGCCTGTTCAGGGCGCCGAGCCAGTGCGCGTACCCAACAGCGGTCAGCTTTGAGCTGCTCGACAAGGTGACGGCCGAGATATCCGGTTGCTCCGGCCACCAGCACGCGGCCAAGGCTCTCGCGAGCGTCATTCCCGTCCACGAGGGCTCCCGGGAACGAGCAAGGCCGGCGTGCCCCAGAGCCGAGCCAGCAGACGCCACGCGTCGCCGAGATCGACCGCTGCCGCGTTCTCGCCTTGGGCGTCGCTGATCCTGGTGAGCACCCAGCCATCGATTGCCTCGAACGATTTTGCGGTTGCCGCCAGCAGCAGGTCAGGGTCGAGATCCGAACGGATGAGACCGAGTTCGACGGCGTTGCCGACAATCCGGTCGAACCAGGATCCGACAATGTCGAGTATCGGCACACCCACATTCAGCAGTGCACGATCGTCTGGGTTGCGCACCAGATGATCCACCAGGCGACGTGCACCCTCGTCAAGCTTCGACCAGAACGCCGCCGAACTGCGTGCATCCTCCCATGGGCCGAGCACGGCGGATGCTCGCTCGGCGACATCCGTCAAGACAGCGGCAAGAAGATCGGCACGCCCGTCGAAGTATTGGTACGCGCTCGTCTTCGAAATGCCGGCATCGGCGATGATGCGATTGTACGAGGCGCCGTCGACACCGTCGGCGGCGAACCGCGCTCGCGCTACAGACAGCACGTGCTGTTGTTGATCCTGCGTCAGCCGAGAAAAGCGGGGAAGAGGCATGTACCGATGGTACACCCTGGCAGTGCGGACTAGAAGTGTGAACCGGGAAAATCAACGGATTCGGCGACAGCGACTGCGCTTCTCTCGAGGAAGGCGACGATCTGCTCGGACGGCATCTCGGTGCCGAGCGCACTTTCGACGAGGATCTCTTCGGCGAACGCCACCCACGATCGCAGGGCGATGCGCAGCAGCTCGGAGTCCTCGTGACCGAGCTCGATGAAGACGGCAATCACACGATCGGCCTGCACACGACGCGCCTCTTCGACGACTCCGCGAACCTCAGTGTCACCGCTTGCGACGCCGCGCACAAGTGAGAAGAACGTTCCACGATGGTCGCGCACGAACTGCACGATGCGCGCCAAGGTGTCCCGCAAGCGCTCGCGCGGCTCCAGCTCAGCAACCGGCACCGTTGCGCGCAACATACTGTCTCGCGCGGTTCGCACCACATCACGGTGAAGGCCGTTCTTCGAATCAAAGTAGTGAAAGAGCAGCCCGCGCGAAACACCGGCCTTCGCCGACAGATACTCGATCGTGAGTTGGTCGAGCGGATGATCCGCCAAGAACGCCACGCCAAGCGCCACCAGCTGAGCGCGCCGCTCGTCGGGTGACAGCCGTGTTCGCCTCTGCGCCTGCATCCCCCGAGCCTAGCGGCGGGACAATCGATCGATCGGCCTATTGACCTGCGGTCAATACGGTGTACCCTCAATGGGGGCGAACAGCCAGATGGCGACTGTCGATCAAAGGAGATCAATGAAGTTCTTGAGCAAAGGGCGCAAGCTCACCCGAACACACGCGGGCCGCATCGTGCTGGTCGCCGTTCCCGTCGCGTTAGTTTCAATCGTGATGATGGCTGGGGTTGCCAATGGCGCAGTGCCCGTCTCGTTCGCCGTCTCCGGTAGCCAGTTCCAGATCAGTGCGTCGCAACTGGACGGAAGCGGATTTTCCCAGTACGCAGGCGTCACGACCGACACAGCTGGCAAGCAGCATCAGGTCGCCATCGCGAACATCAACTCTGCGACCCTGTCCGATCTGTGCCAGTCAGTCGTGACCGAAACGCCGCTCGGCAAGGTCGGCCTGCTCATCACGGCGGGCGGCGACGGCAAGCCGGCAACGGCGAGCGACCTGCAGATCGGCATGACCGACCTCAAGGGCGACTCGAGCTTCGGCAACATTCGCATCGGTGTCGATGCGTCGACCGTGAACACAAGTAACAAAGGCACAGCAGGCGACTTCGCTCAGGACGCAGACACAGTCAAGATCGCGAACCTTCAGCAGACAGCATGGAGCACGCAGGCATCCGTGTTCACCCTCAGCGGCATGCGACTGCAGCTCACCGACGGTTCGAAAGGGTGCTTCTAGCCGATGAGCGCATACGACGATGCCCAGCATCCGATCGAATCGCGTTGGACGGCGTTTGCCTCATGGCGTCATCGCAGACCGTTCATGGGCGGAGTCCTGACCACGCTTGCCGGCATCGAGATCTTCTTCTCAGGTCAACTCGACATCGGAAAGCTTCACGTTCAGGTCGGCATCGAAGGTCTGCAAGCCACCATCATCCCCGTGTTGCTTGTGCTACTGGGCATCCTGGCGATTGCCATGCCTGCCCACCACGTCTTCTACGGCGTGATCTCATTGGCTATCTCGGTGTACTCACTCATCGGCGTCAACCTCGGCGGGTTTTTCATCGGGATGCTGTTAGGCGCCATCGGGGGCATCGTGACGGTTGCATGGATGCCGCACGGTGACACAAATAAGGCCGCAGCTCGCCGGCTACCGTTCATTGGACGCAAACACTGAACACGAATCGATCGCGCATTGCGGCAGCACTGTGCATGCTGGTCGCTGTGAGCGGGCTCGGCGCTGCGCCGCCTCCAATCTCTGCCGACCTGGTGCCCGCTGCGCTCTGCATCCCGATCCTGATGGACTGCAGCACCCCGCATCCGACCCCGTCGCCCACTTCCCCGGCACAGAACTCACAGGCACCGTCGCCCGGTGCTCCGACGGACGGACGATCGGATGCGCCGGGCGGCGCGGGCTCATCGGACGGTGACGCAACGCCTGCTCAGAGCCCAACTCCCACGCCGTCCAAGGCCGTTCCCGATTCGAATGCGCTCGTGTTCACGCTTCCTGCTGCGCAACTGGGCGGATCATCCATTTCGTTCTCGGGGCTTCAGGCGGTGAGCGTTGTCACGGTTCCGCTTGCTGACGGAACGAGGACGCCTGTGCTGAAGCTCGTGGCAGATGACATTGCAATCGATGACTTCGTGCTCGACGTGCGTAAGTCGACAGGCCCATCACTGGTCTCGAACGCAACCAGAATGGAGCTGCACGGCCATGTTCAGGTCTACGTCGACTCCGTCACCGCTGCGCTTCAGGATGGTACAACGCTGACTCTCGGCGCAGACACCCCGCCGCCTGGCAACGAACTGCCGCCAACGATGCTGCGCGTCAACCTCGGCCTCGTCGGTGTGACGGCTGACTCGATCGTCTTCACCTCATCGCATCAGAATTTGAAGGAATAGGCGCGCCAGCCGCAAACGCGGCACGCGACGTGGTGCAGAATCGCAGATATGAGTCCGCCGCCTCCCCCGCATGAGTCAGGCCCGCACGAATCAGGCCAGCACGAATCAGAACGGAATGAGTCGGAAGCAAATGAGGCGGAATCCAGCACCGCGTCGCGGCGCCAATTCTTGACGCGAGCCGGATACACGGTCGCAGGTGCCGCCGTCGGCGGCGTGGCGGGCGGCATCATCGGTGCATCCATCGGCCGAGGTCAGGCCGTCGAACCGCACACCGAGCAGTCACAGATCGGCTTCGACCGGCTCACGCCGCCAAAGGGTCCCGGCTTCGATCACCTGATCGTCATGATGTTCGAGAACCGGTCGTTCGATAATCTGCTCGGCTACCTGTACGACGAGACGAACGTGCCTGCTGGAAAGACGTTCAATGGCCTGAACTTCGGCGAATACTCCAATCTCGATCCGAGCGGCAAGGTGATTCCAGCACACCCGTATCAGGGCCAGACCGATTTTGTGATGCATCAGCCGTCACCAGACCCTGGCGAGCAATACGATCACGTCAACGTGCAGTTGTTCGACAACATCGACCCGCCAGAGAACGCCAATCGACGGCCCGATCAGATGCAGCCGCCATATAACGCCCCACCACCTGGGACCAAGGCGAACATGGCCGGCTTCGTGCGCGACTACATCAACGACATGAAGTTCCGCAGTGGCCGAGATCCGCTGATCGACGACTACCGAGTTGTGATGGGCTCGTTCACGCCCGAGATGTTGCCGGTCTTCTCAACCCTTGCACGCTCGTTCGCCGTCTACGACGACTGGCATTGTGCCGTGCCATCGCAAACGTTCTGCAATCGATCGTTTTTTCACGCATCGACGTCGCACGGATTCGTCACCAATGAGGGCGGTCCAGAGGGAATCGCCAAATGGTTCAATCCGGGAAACGCCGTCGACACCATTTTCAATCGGCTCTCGGATGCGAACATCCCGTGGGCTGTGTACTTCGACGATCGACAACTGGTGTCGTTGACCGGCTTCATCCACGCTCCGTCGATCGAGAAGTACTGGAAGACCAATTTCCGCACAATGACTCAGTTCTACGAAGACGTGGCGAACGGTGATCTTCCTGCGTACTCGTTCATCGAACCTCGCCTGCTCTATGACCACAACGACATGCATCCGCCCGTTGGCATCCGGGTGGAACCGACCAATGTGGATGGCGACATCATCACGGGCAGCGCAATCTCCGACGTTCGCGCGGGAGACGCGCTGCTGCATCGCGTGTATTCGGCGGTGCGCCAAAGCGCGAGCAAGAAGGGGTCGAACGCGCTGAACACGATGCTGCTCGTCACCTTCGACGAGCACGGCGGCACATACGATCACGTGCCCCCTGGCAAAGTTGAGCCTCCGGAGGAACGCCCGAACACCGAGATGGACTTCACGTTCGATCGTCTTGGCGTGCGGGTCCCCGCGATCGCGATCTCGGCATACACCGGCCGCAACACGATCATCCACGATGAAATGCACCATGGATCCGTCATTGCCACCCTGACCAAGAAGTACGGGCTCCGGCATCTGACCAGGCGTGACAAAAACGCACGCACCATCGACAACGCGATCAACCTCAAGGTGCCACGGCAACCGCAAGACTGGCCGGACACGCATCCGAGTTACGTGCCGGCAAACCCGGAATCAGCCGACCCGGTTCCAGCAGGTGACGATGACCGCCCGCTCAGCCCGCCCGGCGCCGGGCTCATGGCGATGTTGGTTGCCCGCTACGAACCGGGAGCACCCATTCCCCGCACGTATCGTGAAGCTTTCAACCTGGTCAATCGTCACGGCATGGGACTGTTCGGAAGCAAGAAGATCCGCGATCTAGACAAATGAGCGCACGCGGCAACTCGACCACAGTCTGCCGCGTATCGAGACTGCCGTACCATCCCGGTGGGACCATAGGCCGGTTGCGAGGTCTCGATACGCGGCGCTCGTACCTCGCGTCGCTACTCGACCACCAAGGCGCGGAGCACTTCCGATCGAACCGTTAGTGCGCAGCCTTCGCGGCAGCTTTCGCCGCCTTTTTCGTCTCACGCACACGAGCAAGCGAGTCTGGGTCGACGATGTCGGCAACCGATCGGTACGAGCCGGCTTTCCCGTACGGTGCGGATGCTTCGCGCCAGCCGGGCGCATCGCATCCGTACTGCTTGCCGAGCAGCGCGAGGAAGATCTTCGCCTTCTGCTCGCCGAATCCAGGTAGCGTCTTCAACCTGCGCAGGATCTCGGCGCCGTCCGGGTCATCCGAGGTCCAAATCGCCGACGCGTCTCCTCCCCAATCGTCCACGATCGCGCGACACAGCGATTGCACCCTGGCGGCCATTGAGCCTGGGAACCGATGCACGGCGGGGGGCGTGCGGAAGATCTCGACGAACGCCTCAGGGTCATAGTCGGCGATCGATGCCGCGTCGAAGGCGGGGATGCGCGCTGCGATCTTGGCCGGCCCGGTGAACGCTGTCTCCATCGGAATCTGCTGGTCGAGCAACATGCCGATCATGAGCGCGAGCGGGTCTGATGACAGGAGGGTGTCAGCGGCATCGTCTGCGGTGATGTGCAGTTCTGGCGTCATGGGCCCATCTTCGCATCGACCAACGGCGGTGCGGAAGTAGGTCAGCGGATTGGATCGACCACGACGGACTCATCCCACGGAACCGTCCAGCCGAGTTCGTCGAAGATGCGTGAGAGCACGATTGCGGTGAACCCCCACACCAGGCGGCCGCCGACCGTGAACGCCGGGGCGCCGAATGTGCGCGTCCCGGCGGTGTGAGAGGTGCTGACCCGATTGGCCGGATCGAGCAGGTCGGCGACCGGAATGCGGAACACGTCGTACGTTTCCAGTTGATCGACAGCTGCCACCCGGCTCTGCCGCGTCCACCACGCAGGCACAGGGGTCACGATGTGGTTGCTGATCGGCAGCGGCAACTCTGGCAGGGTTCCAAGCGGTTCGATCCCGTCAGCATCCACCCCGGTCTCTTCAACCGCCTCACGCACTGCTGCTGCGACTGGCCCGGAATCGGATGCCTCGATGCGGCCCCCAGGAAAGGCGATCTGCCCGGCATGGCTGCCGAGCGTCGCCGCCCTGCGCAGCAGAAGAACGTCGAGGTCGCGGGCAACGGGCCCGTCAGCGACAGACGGAACCGCGTCTAGTGCCCCGAACAACACGAGGACCGCTGCCCGCCGGGGATGTCTCGACTCCGGCAGCACTCGGGATGCGTCAACACGCCAGTCGAGGCCTCTCGCGCATAGTGCGACGAGGTCGGCGCGAGCATCCGCTGGCATGGCCCAAGCCTATGTCGAAAGTGGTTGCCTATGGACATTCCCTATGCACATAGGTATATTCGCCGTAAGGAGCGGGCGAATTGTGCTCTGCAGGCAGTGGAAAGGACCACGATCAGTGTCACGAACCAATCGAGCGCCCGCCGAGAATCGGGCATCTCTTGAACTCGTCGATGATTTCTCGCTCGAGATGACCGGCAAGGATGTTCCTGGGCTGATCGAAGCCAAGGATGCCATTCCGGCGGGCACGAAGATCAACGTCACGTTCCTCGGCAACGAAGATCTGCAGATGCGGGTGGCTGCGGCTGAGAAAGTGCGTGAACTCGGCTTCGTTCCTGTGCCGCACATCTCATCACGGCGGCTGAAAAACCAGTCAGAGCTCGAGGAGTTCCTGGCTCGGCTGCAGGATGTCGGCGCAACGGAGCACGTTTTCGTCGTCGGTGGCGACCCGCACACGCCTGAAGGCCCGTACGAAAACTCAGCCGAGGTCATCCACTCGGGAATCCTCACCGAATATGGTGTTCGGGAGGTGAGCATCGCCGGCTATCCAGAAGGCCACCCCGACATCGCCGACGACGTGCTGTGGGATGCGCTGGAAACCAAGTCGGCATCGCTGCGCGAACAGGGAATCGGCGCGACGATCCTCACCCAGTTCGGCTTCGATACCGATCCGGTCCTTGCCTGGATCACCGCGATCAGGGCGCGCGGCATCCAGTCACCGATCCGGGTTGGCGTGCCAGGGCCCGCGGGCATCAAGCGCCTACTCGGTTTTGCCAGACGATTCGGTGTCGCATCCTCAGCGGGGATCGCGGCGAAGTACGGCTTCTCCCTGACCAACCTGCTCGGCACTGCAGGGCCGGACAGGTTCATCGATGCTCTCGCAGGCGAACTCGCGTCGGCCGAGACTGCAGGCGAGGTAAAACTGCACTTCTACACATTCGGAGGACTGCTTGCCACCTCCACGTGGGTGCAGGAGTTCAGACAAGCCCGCACGAATGCGCCGGAGTCATGAGTCAGCACAACGAGGCAATGCGCGACCACGCCTGTCTGATCGTGCACGGTCCGGACCGTCCGGGGATCGTGGCAGCGGTCTCCGACGTCATCACCCGCGCGAACGGCAATATCGTCTCGCTCGACCAGTACTCTGACGATCCGGTCAACGGAGCGTTCTTTCAGCGGGTGGTATTCCATCGGCCTGACTTTGCCGCGGCGGCACCAGACATCGAAGCCGATCTGCAGAAGACCCTGAACGACTTCGGTCTGGAATGGACGCTGACGGACATGTCAGTGCCGAAGCGGATGGCGGTGCTCGCCTCGACATCCGACCACTGCCTGCTCGATCTGCTGTGGCGGCATCGCCGAGGCGAACTGCCTGTGACCGTTCCGATGGTCATCTCCAACCACACGAACATGGCGGAAGATGTGCGCTCATTCGGAGTGCCGTTCTTTCATATTCCGACGACGTCAGCGGACAAATCACAGGCAGAGGCCGAGATTCTGGGGCTCCTCGTCGGCAACGTCGACTTCGTCGTGCTCGCCAGATACATGCAGATACTTTCTGACGATTTCCTGACCAAGATCGGGGTTCCGGTCATCAACATCCACCACTCGTTCCTTCCGGCGTTCATCGGCGCTGCGCCGTACCGCAAGGCAAAAGAGCGCGGCGTCAAACTCATCGGGGCGACGTCGCACTACGTGACCGCAGACCTCGACGAGGGGCCGATCATCGAACAGGATGTCGTGCGCGTCACCCACGCAGAGACGACAGCTGAGCTGCAAAGGCGAGGCGCAGACGTCGAGCGCGCCGTGCTCTCTCGCGCTGTGCTGTGGCATGCAGAGAACAGGGTCATCAGATACGGCAACCAGACCATCGTCTTCTAGACGCAACTCCCCCAACGGCGAGCGACAGCACGCCACAATCAACACACAGAAATATGAGGTTCACCGTGGCACCCAACAACCTGCAAGAGGTACTCGACGCGTCAGGAAACACCGTCGAACTCCTGCGCAATTCTCAAATCGGCTCGTACATCTACCCCGTTGTTCCTGCCGACTTCCAGAACTGGATCAAGGAGCAGCTCGCCTGGCGTCAGACGGCCGTGCTCTACGACCAGTCGCACCACATGGACAACCTGTTCATGAAGGGTTCGGATGCGATCAAGCTGATCTCGGACACCGCGGTCAATTCCGTGGCGAACTTCGCCGTCGACAAGGCCAAGCAGTATGTGCCGACGACCGCGAGCGGACACGTGATCGGTGACGGCATCCTGTTCAGGGAGGCAGAGAACGAGTACGTATACGTTGGCCGCTCCCCCGCAGCCAACTGGTTGCTGTTCCACGGTGAGACCGGCGGGTACTCGAACCTCGACATCACTGTCGACCGGAGATCTCCCTCACGCCCATACGGCGCGGCAGTGAGCAGGCAGTACTACCGGTTCCAGATCCAGGGCCCGAACGCGTGGGCCGTCATCGAAAAATTGAACGGTTCGCCGCTCGAGCAGCTGAAGTTCTTCAACATGTCGACCATGAACATCGGCGGAACACGTGTTCGCACGCTGCGCCACGGCATGGCAGGCGCTCCCGGCCTTGAGATCTGGGGGCCATACGCCGACCACGACCGCATCCGCGACCTGATCGTCGAAGCGGGCGCCGAGTTCGGACTGGTCCCCGTCGGTTCGCGCGCATATCCCTCAAACACCCTGGAGTCCGGCTGGATCCCGTCGCCTCTGCCTGCGATCTACACGTCGGAGGCCGAGCGCGCATACCGCGAATGGTTGCCGGCCGACGGCTACGAGGCAACGGCCACGTTGGCCGGGTCGTTCGTCTCCGACTCGATAGAGGACTACTACCTCACTCCGTGGGAGCTCGGCTATGGCTCATTCGTCAAGTTCGACCACGATTTCATCGGACGAGATGCGCTCGAGAAGGTCGACCCTGGAACGCAGCGCAAGAAGGTCACGCTGGCCTGGGACGGGGAGGATGTCACGAGGATCTTCGCGTCGCTGTTCGATGTCGACGGCGAGAACTATAAGTTCTTCGACCTGCCGCTGGCCAATTACGGCTCCGCGAACTATGACGCGGTCGTCGACGCGGATGGCACAGTGGTCGGCTACTCGATGTTCACCGGGTATAGCGCGAACGAACGTCGCGCCCTGTCGCTGGCGACCATCGACCCGAACGTGCCAGAGGGCACCGAGCTGACGGTCGTCTGGGGCGAGCCGAACGGTGGAAGCAAGAAGGCGGCAGTCGAGCCCCACAAGCAGCTGGAGCTGCGTGCGGTGGTCAGTCCTGTACCGTATTCGACGGTGGCTCGTACCAGTTACAAGGGTGGCTGGCGCACGCGCTCACAGAACGCGTGACAAGCCCGGGGTGCAAGGAGTGACGCGTGAGTCTTCGATATGCGCTGCTCGCGCTCCTGCGCGTTGGGCCGATGTCTGGTTACGAACTGCAGAAGGAGTTCTCGCTGTCAGTCGGGCACGTCTGGCACGCGCCAGACTCGCAGATCTATCCAGAGCTCCGCAAGATGGAGTCGGAGGGCCTGGTCGCCGCTGAGGAGCAGGCACGCGGCGAGCGCGGCACCAGGCGTCCGTACCACGTGACCGAAGCGGGCGATCGCGCGTTTCTCGATTGGATGCAAGCACCTCTGGAGTATTCGCGGGTGCGCGACCCTGCGCACTTAAAAGCCGCATACCTCGAGACGACAACGCGAGCGGCCGCGCACGAGTTCCTCGTGCGGCACATTGCTCAGTGGCGAAGCGAATGCGAGCAGTGGCAGAACGAGTTGCACAGGATCAACGCACGCGAGAATCCGATGCTGGTGCGACGCCTTGCAGTAACCCCGGAGAAGGACAGAGACACGACTGTCGCGTTCAAGCGGTTCAGTTACGAGGGTCTGGTTGCGCGCGCACAGGCGGAGATCGCCTGGGCCGAGCGGGGCTTACGGCTTCTGGATGAACTCGGGTACGATCCAAACCCGTCTCCACCGGCCGGCTAGGCCGTCTCCACCGGCCGGCTAGGCCCATCCCGTCATCCCAATCCCGTTTCAGCGATTCTGCCCACGTGAAGTGGGCGATATCGCTGAAACGGGATGGGAACGAGCATCAGCCGAAGGATTTCACCGAGTCGTAGCCCTTTCCGTTGTACTTCTGCACCTGCAGCGTGGAAACAGCCGGCTGACCGTCTTTGGTTGTGGTCACGGATGTGTCGGGAAGCATCAGGGGTGCCTGGAATCCCGAGATCGTGCGCAGCTCCTTCATGAAGTTCGCTCGGGTCGGCTGTGTCATCTTCTGGAACACCTGATCGAGAGTTGCCCCGGACATGTAACTCCACATGCAGTGCGGGAACGGCGGCACATCCTTGTAATCTGCATACTTCTTGAGGTCGCCGAGGAACTGCTTCACGTCGGCATCACCCGAGAATGCCGGGCTCGCAGGAGCCTTCGCGAACGACACGGAGTAGACACCGGGGAATGCGGATGCTCCGCCCGGCTCGAGAATGGCGCCAGGGCTGGACGTGTTGGACGGCAGGAACCAGCTGGGCTTCCAGTTCAGCTCCTGCGCCTTCTTCAGCGATGCAATCGCCAACGGTGTGATCGACATCGCATTGAAGAACACGTCGGATCCTGTGGATGCCAGTTCGGTCAGTTGAGCATCCACCGAGGTGTCTGTGGCCTCGTAGGTCAGTTCCTTGGTGATCGTGATGTTCGACTTGCCCTCGACCGCCTTCTTGAATCCCTCAACGTAGCCCTTGCCGTAGTCATCGTTCTGCGACAGGATCGCTACCTTGTGGTCACCGCTCGACGCCGCAAGCAGTTTGCCGAACGCCTCACCCTCGTTCTGATAGATCGGCACGAATCCGAGCTGCCATGGGCTTTGCTTCTGGTCACTGAAGATCGGATCGCCGGTCTCGACGAGCACCTGAGGCACCTTGGCCGTGATCGCAGCCTCGCGATATGCCCGGTTGGTCGGCGTGCCGAGCCCCGCTGTCATCGCGAACACGCTGTCTTTCAGCTGCTGGAAGTTGGCCGCGGCCTTTTGCGGGTCGTAGCCGTCGTCGAGCGCCTTGATCTCGACCTTGCGCGTCTTTCCGTCGCCGAATTTGATGCCGCCAGACGCGTTCTTGTCACCGAAATAGGCCTTGATGCCCGCCACGGTGCACGTGCCAGGGCCGGCCGTCGCGCCGCTCAGTGGAGTGGTGATGCCAAGGGTGATCTTCGTGTTGGTGATGCCTGGACTGGCCGCCGCGCCGCCTGACCCGTTGTCAGGGCTTCCGCCGCGCGAACAGCCGACGAGGGTGAGCGCCACCACGGATGCCATGGCGACGATGCCGATGGCGCTGCGTGCTCTTATGTGCATTTTCATTGCTGATCTTGCCTCTCTACTCGGGGTTCCTCCGCCGACGATTCAGATACTGGCGGTGTGGGATTGATGGCTGGATGACCGGCAGTCGCCGGCCCGCGTCTTTGCTCTGGATGCTTGCGCATCCGTTTGATCGTGCGCGGCAGTGAGACGATCCCGCCTGGCAGCACGATCAGCACCGCAAGCAGAATGGCGCCCTGGAGCACAGCGGTCAGGCTCGGGTCGATGATGTTGGTGAGCTGTGGCACCAGCACGTAATATGCGCCACCGAGAATCGACCCGATGATGCTGCCTGCACCGCCGATCACCATTGCCGCCAGCAGGGTGATGGAGTGACCGAAACTCATCGTCTCTGGTGAGGTGTATTGCACGACCACCATGTAGAGGAAGCCGCTGACGCCACCGATGATCGACGCGACGGTGAATGCGAGGACCTTGTAGCGGTATGGCGAGACTCCCATCGACCCTGCTACCGCTTCGTTGTTCTTCACGATCGCGAATGCGCGTCCGAACTTTCCGCGCACCAGGTTGCGCGTGAGCAGGTAGGTTCCGCCGCCGATGATCAGCACGAGGTACAGCTGCCACTGGTCCGGGTACAGCCCTGACCCATCCGGTGGCTGGGCAAAGCTCGTCGACACGCCCTGCGATCCACCGGTGAACGACTCGAGTCGTTTGGCCAGCGGCACGCCGACGATGGGCAGTGCGATCGTGACCATTGCGATGGCCAGGCCACCGAGCCTGGCAGCTGCCAGCGCGACAAGCAACCCGACGACTCCGGGGATCACGCACGCGAGCACGAACACGAGCACGATGTTCCACGAGTTGGTGACACCGTAAGCCGTCACGTATGCGCCGAGGCCGACGAAGAAGATGTGCCCCAGTGACACTTGGCCGGTGTAGCCCATCAAGACGTTGAGTCCGAGCACAGCGACGGCGAATACTCCGATTCGTGCCAGGGTCTGGTTGGCGAACTCGGGCAGAACCAGAGGGATGACCACGGCGAGCACGACAATGACCGCGGCCACGACCCAGCGCACCCACCTGCGTTGCAGAACCGCTGAAGTTGACATCAGACGCGCACCACGGCCTTCCGTCCGAACAGCCCCTGCGGTCGCACGATCAGCACGACGAAGATCAGGATGAACGGCACCGCGATCTTGAGGTCGTATCCGATGAACGGCAGGTACACCGCGGCAAGGTTCTCAAGAACGCCGATCAACCAGGCGGCGACCACAACCCCGATCGGGCTGGAGAGTCCGCCGAGGATGACGGCGGCAAGCGCGTAAACGAGCGCGTTGTCCATCATGCCGGGGGTCAGCGTCAACTGCGGGGCGACCAGTGCACCGGCAACGGCACCGAGCACCGCTGCCAGCCCCCAGCCCACCATGAGCAAGCGGCCGACAGGCAGTCCGGAGAATCCTGCCGATTGGGGGTTGATTGCAACGGCGCGCAGTGCCAGCCCCAGCTTTGTGCCGCGGAACAGCAGCTGGAGCAAGATCACGATCGCGAGGATCACAAGAGTCGTACCGATCGACCTGATGCTGATCACCGCGCCGAGCAGCTTCACGGTGCCAACCGGGAACAGCGATGGGAACTGCTGGTTGTTGTACGACCAGATCCAGGCGCAGATTCCGGTGATCAGTGTCAGCAGCCCGATTGTCATCACCACGGCGGTGTCAGGGTCGCCGCGTTCGAACTTGCGCATCAGGTAGCGTTCGATCAGGGCGCCGAGCACGAACGATGCGACCACGGATGCGAGGATGGCGATGACCAGCGGAATGCCGGCACTCGTGAGAGCGTAAGCGATATACGCAGACATCACAGCCATGCCGCCCTGGGCGAAGTTCACCAGCCCGGTCGCCTGATTCACGAGCACGATCGCAAGGGCGAGCGCAGCGTAAATCGACCCGGTCGAGAGACCGTCGACTACCAACTGGATGAAGGTGCCCATCCGTCACCCTCCCAGATACGCGCGTCGAATTTCGTCCATGCCCTTGAGCTCGGCCGTGGACCCGGTCAGCGCATTCCGCCCGGTCTCGAGCACCGTTGCCGACTCGACGAGCGTGAAGGCAAGATTGGCGTTCTGCTCGACGACGAGCATTGAGATGCCGGACTCACGGCGCAGCCGTCTGATCGCCTCATACACGGTCTTCGCAGTGCCCGGAGCGAGACCGAGCGACGCCTCATCGAGTAGCAGCAGCTTCGGGCGCGCCATGATCGCCCGTGCGATCGCGAGCATCTGCTGTTCTCCGCCCGACAATGCAGACGCGTTCGAGCGGATCCTGTGTTGCAGCTGCGGGAACAGGTCGAGGCAGTACTCGACGTCACTGGCCACAGCAGCCCGATCACGGCGAAGGTAGGCGCCGACCTTGAGATTTTCGCGCACGGTGAGGTCGCCAAGCGTGCCCCGGCCCTCTGGCACGTGGGCGATACCGAGCGATGCGACGCGGTCCGAACGCATCCCACGGATGTCTTTGCCCGCGAATCGGATGCGTCCGCCGGCGCGCACGGTCCCTGTGATGGCACGCAAGGTGGTCGTTTTGCCCGCACCGTTTGCACCGAGTACTCCGACCGCTCCCCCGTCTGGCACCGAAAGCGAGACCCCGTCAAGAACCTGCACAGCGCCGTAAAACGCGGTCACTCCTTCGAGCTCAAGCAGCGCCATCTGCAGCATCCTTACCGATGTATGCCTCGATGACCCGCGGATCGGATTGCGCTTGGGCTGCCGTTCCCTCCATCAGCTTGCGACCGTGATCGAGCACGACCACCCGGTCGGTGAGCGCGGCGATCAGCCCCATGTTGTGTTCGACGATGACGACTGTGATGTCGTCGTCGTCACGCAGTCGCCGCACGGTCTCGATGAGCTGTTGCACCTCGGAATGCGGAAGCCCTGCCGCCGGCTCGTCAAGCAACAGCAGGCGCGGCCGCATGAGAAGTGCGCGACACAGTTCGATCCCCTTGTGCAGCCCGTGTGACAGCTCGTCGGCTCGAATACCTGCCGCCCAGTCCAGCCCGACCCGCCCGAGCAGCTCGAGCGCCTCTGCACGCAATGCCGTCTCGGACCGCGTTGTGCGCGGCAGGCGCACAGACCACTCGACAGGGCCGCCGGGCAGTCTCGTGTGCGCCCCAAGCAGAACGTTCTCCAGTACCGATTCCTGCAATTGAAGAGCCGGATGCTGGAAAGTTCTGGCTAGACCGTGCCGCGCGAGCGTCGCCGGCCTGGCTCCTGCGACGTCGACGCCATCGATCATGATCGACCCGGAACTCGGCTTGTAATGGCCGCTTATGCAGTTGAACAGCGACGTTTTGCCTGCGCCGTTCGGCCCCACGAGCCCCAGAATCTGGCCAGGTTCAACGTCGAATCCGACCCCGCTGAGCACCGAAACGCCACCGAAGTGCAGGCTGACGTCTCCGAGGATCAGTCGAGCGGCCATCGCCCATCCTTCCACCTCGTCGTGTTACGGCTTGCAATCCGGGAAGATGCACGTCCCTGCAAGGACCGTACGTATTTGTGCCGTGATTGTCAACGATTTTGGCGCGAGATTTCCAAACTTTCAACTCAGCTTCCCGGCGGCTCGATCTGGAATGCCCATCGTCGCGCATCTTTTTCAGTTCGTCGCACCGTCGAGGTAGGCAGTAAGGATGCGCCGCAGCCGCGGCTCGAGGTCGATGAGAGCGTGCCCGAGGCGAGGATCGGACCGGTAGAGTTCCGCGATCTGCGGTGGCGGCGTGGAGATCTGCCAGAACGTTCCGGCCAGCGAGGTTGCAGCAGCGACGAGATCGCCGGCGGCCACCACGGATAAGCCTGGCAGCGCTTCACGGACGGCCGCGGTGATGCGCGCAAGCGATTCGCCGCTTGTCAGCTTGTATCTGCGAACGCCCTCGACCGACACATTGCGCTCGAGGTTCATCGGAGCTTGCGCGATCAGGTCGCAGAAGGTTCCACGTTCGGCCAACGTGGACGCGAAGGCCGCCGCAACATC
>DATMTC010000061.1:0-2643 GCA_035565115.1 Microbacteriaceae bacterium
CGCGGAAACGCCAACTAAGCTTGAAGACGTGAATAAGGCCGACCTGAGCAAGCAGCCGTCGCAGGTCGCGGCGATGTTTGATGAGGTCGCGGCCCATTACGACCGAACGAATTCGGTGCTATCGATGGGCAATGCGACGCTTTGGCGCATCGCAACCACCCGTGCCGTGCGTCCAGTGGCGGGCGAACGCATCCTGGACGTTGCGGCAGGCACGGGAACATCGAGCGTCGCGCTTGCGAAAAGCGGTGCTCGCGTGGTCGCCGCCGATTTTTCCCCTGGCATGATCGAGGTCGGACGGGCGCGGCATCCTGACCACCCGTTCATCGAGTTCGTGCAGGCGGATGCGATGGCGCTTCCGTTCGAGGACGCCAGCTTCGACGCCGTCACAATCTCATTCGGGTTGCGCAACGTAACGGACCCTCGTGCGGCGCTCGCCGAGTTCTTTCGGGTGACAAAGCCGGGTGGGCGCGTTGTGATCTGCGAGTTCTCGCATCCGCCGGCCGCACTCATTCGCAGCGGCTATTTCGGCTACCTCAAGCTCGGGATGCCTCTGCTCGCCAAGCTCGCTTCGTCGAACCCAGACGCATACGAATACCTGATGGATTCGATCAAGGACTGGCCGTCGCAAGCCGTGCTCAGCCAGTGGCTGCGGGCGGCCGGCTATGAGAAGGTCGCATACAAAAACCTCTCGGCGGGAATCGTTGCGCTGCATCGCGGCGTCAAGCCGCGATCCGGGGCGAGAACACGGCCGGAGGGCATCTAGTGGCGGCATCGATTCCGTTGGCCAGGCGCGGAAAGTCCATGACCAGCCAGCTCGGGCTCACCGAGCGGATCTTCGCGTCTGGCGAAGACAGGGCGTTCGCCGCTGCCGTTGAAGACGGACTCGATATCGTCGAAGCCGGTTTACACAACGAGATGCGTTTTGCGGACCAGCTTGCCGATGTGACCGCGCGGTATTTGCTGAAAGCGGGAGGCAAGCGGGTTCGCCCGATGCTCACGCTGCTTGCGGCACAGCTTGGGGACGGGAACACGCCACAGGTGATCACGGCCGCTGAGGCTGTGGAGATCACGCACCTTGCTTCGTTGTATCACGACGACGTGATGGATGAAGCGCAGATGCGTCGAGGTGTGCCGAGCGCCCAGTTCGTCTGGGGAAACTCGGTCGCCGTGCTTACCGGCGACCTGTTGTTCGCGCGGGCGAGCAAGCTCGTGGCCGGGCTCGGCGAGCGCGCCATCCGGTTGCAGGCCGACACGTTCGAGCGTCTGTGCCTGGGCCAGCTGCACGAGACGATCGGGCCAGACGACGACGAAGACCCGATCGCGCATTACATTCAAGTGCTCGCAGACAAGACCGGCTCGCTCATCTCGGTTGCAGCGCAGATGGGTGTTGTCTTCTCGAATGCTGCCGCGGAATACGAGCAGCCCGTCGTGACGTTCGGCGAGAAGATCGGGGTGGCCTTCCAGCTGATCGACGACGTGATCGACCTGTCGTCGACAGCGGATGCGACGGGCAAGGTGCCAGGAACAGACCTGCGCGCTGGGGTCGCGACGCTGCCACTGCTCAAGCTGCGCAGGCGTGCGAAGACGGATGCGGCATCCGCTGCTCTGCTCGAACGCCTGGAAACCGAGGTGATCGGCGCGCCGGATGACGTCGACGTTTCAGGGGCGGTCGCAGCCTTGCGTGCGCACGAGGTCACGCGTGAGACCCTGGATGAGGCACACAGCTGGGCACGAGAAGCTGTCTCAGCGCTCGAACCGTTGCCTGCTGGGCCCGTGAAGAAGGCGCTCACCCGATTCGCGGAGACGATCGTCGAACGTTCGAGCTAACCCCATTGTTTCGATGTGTCAGCACAAGCGCTCAGGGGCCGTCGGTCGCTGAGCTGAGTCGAAGCGCCAGCAAAGAAAGGACTATATGACCAGGCTCAGACTGGCCATTATCGGTGCAGGGCCTGCCGGCATCTACGCCGCGGACATCCTGCTGAAGGCCGAGCGGAACTTCGACGTGTCGATCGATTTGTTCGAGCAGCTGCCAGCGCCGTACGGACTCGTGCGTTACGGTGTCGCACCGGATCATCCGCGTATCAAGGGCATCATCACCGCGTTGCGCGAGGTGCTCGACCGTGGCGACATTCGGATCTTCGGAAACGTGCGATACGGGCAGGACATCACGCTCGACGATCTGAAGCGGCACTACAACGCGGTGATCTTTGCCACGGGGGCCGTGCATGATGCGTCGCTCGACCTGCCAGGCATCGACCTCGATGGCTCGTACGGCGCTGCCGACTTCGTGAGCTGGTTCGATGGGCACCCCGATGTGCCGCGCACCTGGCCGCTTGATGCACAGTCGGTCGCGGTGATCGGAAACGGCAACGTGGCGCTCGATGTGTCGCGGATGCTCGCGAAGCACGCGGAAGATCTGCTGCCGACCGAGGTTCCGCCGAATGTGTACGAGATTCTGAAGGCGTCGCCGGTGACGGATGTGCACGTGTTCGGACGCAGGGGACCGACCTCGGTGAAGTTCACGCCGCTTGAATTGCGTGAACTCGGCGAGTTGCGCGATGTCGACATGATCGTCTACGACGAGGACTTCGACTACGACGATGCTGCGCGCGCTGCCGTGACGAGCAACAAGCAGGTGATGGT
>DATMTC010000062.1:0-5475 GCA_035565115.1 Microbacteriaceae bacterium
TCGGCCAGCACGCGATCCACGGCACTGGCGATCGCTGCAGGAGTGGGTTTGTTCGTGCGCAGGTTGACTCCCGTGCCGCTCCAGGCCACGCGGGCAGTCACATCCGGCTTGTCCTCCGTGATACCGGCAACCACAAGCGGCACGCCGTGTTGCAGCGCGAAGTGCACGCCGCCGTAACCCCCGTTGGTGATCATCACGGATGTCTTGGCGAGCAGCGCGTCATAGGGCAGAAGCGGCGCCACACGCACGTTCGCGGGCACATCCGTGCCGATGGCAGACACGGCGCGCCCGCCCGTGCTGACCACGACCAAAACGTCGCGCTGCGCGAGCCCGCGAATGGTCGGAAGAACGAGTTCGCTGAAATCGTTGTTTGCGACGGTGCCCTGCGTGACATGGATGACGGGACGCGAGCCGTCGAGGTCGTGCCACCAGGAGGGAAGTGGGATGTCGGTGCTCGCGCTCTGCGACACCGGCCCGACGAAATGCACCGGCGTCGTGAGGTCGCTGCGCGGATATTCGAACTCCTGCACTGTGAACTGCACAACGCCGTCGGAGCGGGCCATCCAGTTCAGGAAGAATTCGGGGAACTCGTTTCCGGCGACGGATTTGACGAGACGCTGAGCCTCTTTCTGCACGGAACCTAAGACGACACGGGTCGCGAATCGGTTCAGCAGCGCGTTTCGCAGCCGGCCGATCGCGCCGGCCATGGGCGGAATGCCGAGCCCGGCAGGTGCGGTGTCGCGGCTGATGAGACCCAGCGGAACGATGCCGAGATTAAGAACGGCCGGCCGCGCGTGGCGCGGACGCAGCAGAAGCGGCATGATTCCGGCGAACAATGACTCGGCCATGATGACGTCGGTGTGCTCGGCATTCAGTGCGGCATCTATGGCCGCCGCCTGCTGCGGAACCGGGCGCAGGAAGATCTCCATCATGTCGTAGCGAACAGCAGCAGGCCCGGTGAGGCCAACGCGTCCCGGGAACGTCTCATCGATCGTGCGATCGTCGAAATCGGCACCCTTTGGCAATGGGAGGAAGCGGGCCCCAGCGCGCTCGACGGCCTGCCGATAGCGGCCTCCGGTCAGAAAGCGCACGTCGTGACCGTGGGCGGTCAGCGCCCGCGTGACGGCGAGAAGTGGTGCGATGTGGCCGCGCACGGGAGTGGAGCACAGCAGAATGGATGACATGGTTTGGCAACTTTCAGATTTGGCGACAGTGCGATAGTATTGAATACATCGTGACTGTAATGAATAGTTCTTCAGAGCACAAGTCCCCCCGTTCGCGGGCATACAACTCCGCCGTGCGTGAGGATGCGGCGCGGCAGACGCGCCTGCGCATCGTTCACGCCGCGGCCGAACGCTTCACCACGGCCGGTTATGCAGCGACCACGATGCGTTCGATTGCAACCGCCGCCGGCGTTAGCGTCGAGACGGTGAACGGGAACGGACCGAAACGGGATCTGCTGTTTGCCGCATTCGAGTTGGCGTTTACGGGCAGCGAAGGCAATGCCCCGGTTTCATCGCGAGCGGACTTCGCGTTCGCGCTCGAAACCGACGATGCGAGCGAGATGCTGCGTCGCACCGTGCATGCGGCAACTGACGCGTTCGCGCGCGCCGACGGAATCTGGCGTGCGCTCACCGCGGCTGCGGATGTCGACCCTGCGGTCGCCGAAGCTCTCACTGAGCTCGTCCATCGGCGCCGCAGAGAGTTCTCACTCGCCGTCACCGAATTGCAGCGCCGCGGGCTGGCCAGCGGAGTGCCACTCGAGCGTGCGGTCGATATCGCAACGCTCGTTCTGTCGCCGGAGAGCTATCACCATCTCGTCTCTCTGTGCGACTGGACCCAAGAGGACTACGAACGCTGGGCGGCGCAGACGCTGGCCGGTCAGCTGGCAGAGCTGGCGGCATCCGCGTCGCCGGTACGGCGTCGGGCCGGGTCGTGACGTCTGGCAGCGTCGCGACGTCTGGGCGGGCCGTGACGTTGGGGCGGGCATCCGCCGGTTCGGTGCCCCTTTTCTACGCCAGTGATACCTTTTCGGGCGAATGATGCCGCCGCGGCAGTATCAATCGCCCGAAAAAGTATCATTCGATGGCTCGTGCTCGGGTCGATGGCTCGTGCTCGGGTCGATGGCTCGGGTTCGGGGCGATGGCGGTGCAGCGTTACACGGCGGCGGCGTCCGGATGCGCCAGGGCGGCCGCGCGGGACTGCCTGCGCGACTGGATGCGCTGGGTGACATGGTCGACGAGCACTCCGATCACGATGGCGCAGGCGATTGCGATGACGACACCCAGGATCGGATTCGCGTGGAACCAGTGTCCGACCAGTGTTCCGATCGCGACTGAATACACAGCCCAGCTTGCCCCGGCGAGTGCGCTGAGCGGCGCGAACCGCTTCCACGGGAATCCTGTTGCTCCTGCTGTCATGTTGACGGCGATCCGTCCGACCGGGATGTACCGACCGGTGAGGATGAGGGATGCCGGCCGTTTATGCACACCGCGGCGCGCCCATGCGAATGCTGCCGCGACACGTGGCCGGCGCATCCAGGCGAAGCGGTTTGTTCCGATGCTGCGCCCGATGGCGTATGCGATGTTGTCGCCGATGATCGCACCAAACGCGGCGACGAGGACCACGAGCCACAGCCACGGCGACCCAGTGGAAACGGCAAGCGTTGCAAGGCCGACGACGACCGTTTCGCTCGGCACTGGCGGGAAGAACGCGTCGACGATGCAGACGGCGGCCAGCACGACGTATACCCACGGGGAGCCGGCCGCATCCATGATGAACTGGGTGATGACATCCATTGGTCAAATCCTTCTGTCGAGATCACTTGTCGAGATCGCTGTCGTACGGTGATCACGCTACGGATCGGGCACATCCGCGCACATCGGACTGGAGAGCTGTCGTTGGCCATACTTCGGGACTGCTTTCTCGGCCGCCAAACCCTACTTTCGTCTGGGGTGCGCGGCTGGAGGCATCCGTAGGCTGAGACGATGATTCGACGCGTACTCTCACGCCCGGCGATTGCCAGGCTGCTGCTGTGGCTCGCGTTGCTCGTGCCGTTGTCCGCCGGTTTCTCGACGCTGAGGGCCAACCTCACCGAGCAGTTTCCGGCGCTGGTGCTCGCCGTCGTCGTTGTCATCGCGGTTCGGCGCGTTCCCGTGATCGCACTCGGGGCAGCTGTCGCGCTGTCGCTGACCGCCACGTTCACCCAGAACGGACTGTGGCCGGCCGGCGTCATGCTGATCGGCAGCTATCTTGTCGGCCGTCATGCGGATGTCGGACGCGTCGCCTTCGCTGCATTCATCGGAGCTGGCGTTATCGGAATCGGTCTGAGTGCGCTCGGCGGCACGATCGCGCAGGCGATCACGGCGCTTGTCATTGAAGTGCTGTTCAGCGTTCTGCCCTGGTGGGCTGGTACCTATCTGCGGCAGCGCTCTGAATTGATCGAGGCAGGCTGGACCCGAGCCGAACTGTTGGAGAGCAGACAGGAGTTCGTCGCGGAGCAGGCACGCTTGCGCGAACGTGCGGAGATCGCCAGGGAGATGCACGACTCACTCGGGCATGAACTCAGCCTGCTTGCGTTGAGCGCCGGCGCCCTGGAGGTGGCAGATCTCACGCCTGAGCAGCGTCAGAAGGTCGTGCAGATGCGCGAGGCGGCCGTGCGCAGCATGGACGAATTGCACGAGATCGTGAGCGTTCTGCGCGACGATCGACCCGCGGGCGCGGAGCAGCACGACGGGCGAAGTATCGGTTCTCTGCTGGAGCGCGCGCGTTCGACTGGGGCGCAGGTGGAATTCGAAACAGCCGGCGATCAGGATTCGTGGCCTCCTGCAGCATCCAGGGCGGTGTATCGCATCGTGCAGGAGATTCTGACGAACGCGGCCAAACACGCTCATGGCGCCCCGGTGAGCCTGAGGATCGAGAGCGACGATTCGACCGTGCGCTTTCACGCGAGCAACCCGGTCGGCGTGGCAGGTCAGGCACGATCCGGTGGTTCGGGCCTGCCCGGCATGCGCGAACGCGCACGGCTTCTCGGTGGGAGACTCGAGGCGAAGCGGACCGGCGGCAGGTTCATCGTTGACGCATCGATCCCGGTGATGGCGCAGGCGGGTGCGGCCCAGGTCAGCGCGCCGGCGGAGCATTCGGTGAGCACCGAGCGCAGCACTCATCGACGCAGAGCATGGCTGGTGGCAGTCGTGCCGATCGCAATGGTGCTGGTCGCTGCTGGCGCGCTATTCGCCACGAACGCCGTCACGACCGCTCGAAACGGGATGGATCCCTCAACGTTCGACCAGCTGCAGATCGGGCAGCAGCATTCCGATCTGCTCAGCGTGCTGCCCGTGTCTCACATTAGCCAGGCGCCGCCGGTGTTCACCGAGCCAGCCAGGCCTCCCGGTTCGACATGCGAATATTTCCGCCCGACGACAAATCCATTCGTCATCGGGTCGGACGAGCTGTACCGGCTCTGCTTTGCCGACGGCACGCTGGTCAGCAAGGATGTTGTCTCGTGACGGATCAACCGAGCAGACCCGTGCGAGTGATCATCGCCGATGACGAGCCGCTCGTGCGTGCAGGCATCCGGGCGATCCTGGATTCGGATGCCGGCATCGAGATCGTCGGCGAAGCATCCGATGGCCACGAGGCAGTCGAACTTGTGCGCGCGACGCATCCCGACGTCGCCGTGCTCGACATTCGGATGCCGCGGATGAGCGGAATCGAGGCGACGAGCGAACTGCGTGAGCTCGGCGCTCATACTGCCGTGGTGATTCTCACGACGTTCGGCAACGACGACAACATCGCGCAGGCGATCGGTGCGGGAGCCGACGGATTCCTCATCAAAGCCTCGGCGCCGCGCGACCTGATCGCGGGTGTGATCACCGTTGCAGGCGGTGGCTCTGCGCTGTCGCCGCACGTCGCCAAGCTGCTGGTGTCCAAGCTGCGGGAGTCGAACAGCGGCGGCAGTGCGGATGCTCTTGGTCGCGTGGACGCACTGACCGAGCGCGAGCGCAGTGTGCTTGCATTGCTCGGTCGTGGCCTGTCAAACGCCGAGATCGCGACGGACCTGTGGATCTCAGAGGCGACGGTGAAGGGGCACGTCAGCAGCATCCTGCAGCGATTGGGTGCGAACAATCGAGTGCAGGCGGCGATCATCGCGTACGAGGCGGGGATGGTCCCTGCCCGCGACTAGGCTGGCCGGATCATGAGCACCTCGCCGCAACCGAACCCGCCCCGACTTCCGCGGGTTCAGCTTGGTCAACTCGCGCCGGGAGATCTCGAGCTGCCTCAGGCGGAAGACGATCGTGACAACGAGCGGTTCGGCGGAGTCGACCTCGGCGGCCGCGACCTCACCGGTGCGACTTTCAGCGAGTGCGGTTTCGTCGACGTCTCATTCGATGACGCCGAACTGCTCGGAGCACGATTCAACGATTGCGTGCTGACCAGGGTCAACGCGCCGATCTTTCGGGCCTCCAGGTCGAG
>DATMTC010000063.1:0-9276 GCA_035565115.1 Microbacteriaceae bacterium
TGCCTGTGCCTGCTCCGATCCGATCGCTTCAAGTTTGAGACCGTCTGCGTTGAACGTGAAACGCAGCGCAGCCTCGCGTTCGAGCACAAGAGACACGCGGCGAACGGCCTCCATGAGCTCGCCGGTGTTGATGACCGCGTAATTCTCGACCGTGTCGGGAAACAGGCGCTTGACCGGAGGAAAATTGCCCTTGATCAGCAATGATGTGACGGTCTTCTTCTCGGCAGTGAACGCGATCAGTTCGCGATCGTCTTTGCTTGCGATGGAGACAGAGATCGTGCCACTGTGTCCGAGCGTTTTGCCGATTTCTTGTAACGTGCGTGCGGGAACCAAAGCAGTTGCAGCATCCGTGCCGCCATCCGACCCGTCCCAATCGATCTCGCGAACGGCAACGCGGTAGCGGTCTGTTGCAACGAGGCTCAGCCTGTTGTCTGCGATCTCAAGCTGCACACCGGTGATGACGGGGGTGACGTCGTCGCGCGATGCTGCGACTGAGACCTGCGCGACAGCCTCAGCGAAGTCCGCAGATGGTACGAGGCCCGACTGCTCCGAGATTTGCGGCAGCGTTGGGTATTCCTCGACGGGCATGGACAGCAGTGTGAAGCTTGCTGAACCACAGGTCACCGAGATGCGCGACTCATCTGTGGAGAATCGAACAGGCGCGTTGGGAAGCTTGCTTGCGATTTCGGCCAGAAGCCGGCCGGACACGAGGATGGTGCCAGGCTCTTCGACATCCGCTGCGATTTCGGTTTGAGCCGAGACTTCGTAGTCGAAAGACGACAGCACGATGCCGGTGTCGCTTGACGTGATGAGTACACCGCTGAGGATGGGCAATGTCGTTCGTTGTGGCAGCAGTTTGACCGCGAAAGATACAGCTTCACTCAATACATCTCGGTTGGCTTGAAACCTCACGAAGTCACCCCTGTCGCTGAAGAGCCGATTAGTCGACGCCCATAGTCGTCACAATGCTAGCGCCTGCCTCTGCTGTCGGCTGATGTGGGCGTTGAGGATGTGGTCAAGGCTGTGAGCGGTCAAGGTTGTCGCATCACACTAGAAGAAGAATTAAGTTTTAACGGTCTTAACCGATGTGGAAACTGTGGATGAATCCCGACACGCTAACGAAGTTGTGGGAACTACAACCGTGAAAGATGTTGAGCGTGTGTGTAACCGACTGGTGGCTCGTGTCGACGCGCGTACTTCATGAAGCACGCTGACTCACAAGAAGATGTGATTCGTCAACAGTCATCACCGAGTTATTCGTTAATTATCCACAAGTTATCCACAGTGTGAATATTGAGCGCGTCGACCGCGCTTAACGCTGGTTCTGCTTGATGCGGCTGGTGAGCTCTGTGACCTGGTTGTAGATCGAGCGTCGCTCTTTCATGAGCTCACTGATCTTCTTATTCGCGTACATCACAGTGGTGTGATCGCGGTTGCCGAAGAGTTGGCCGATCTTCGGCAGCGACAGATTGGTGAGTTCACGGCACAGGTACATCGCGATCTGCCTGGCGGTCGCGATCGCCTGTGATCGTGACGAACCATAGAGGTCTTCGATAGTGAGCTTGAAGTAGTCGGCGGTGTTGGTGATGATGTCGGTCGGTGCGATCACGTTGTCATCGTCGAGCGTGATCAGGTCTTTAAGCACCGTCTGCACCAGGTTCATGTCGACGGGGGTTCGGTTGAGGCTGGCGAACGCCGTGACGCGGATGAGCGTTCCTTCTAGCTCACGAATGTTGCTCGACACCTTTGTCGCCATGAATTCGAGGATGTCGTCAGGCACCTGAATCTTCTCGCTCTGCGCTTTTTTGCGCAGAATCGCGATGCGGGTCTCGAGGTCTGGTGCCTGAACGTCGGTGATCAGTCCCCATTCGAAGCGCGATCGCATCCGGTCTTCGAACCCGGTGAGCATTTTGGGCGGCAGATCGCTGGTGATGACCACCTGCTTGTTATGGTCGTGCAGAGTGTTGAAGGTGTGGAAGAACGCCTCTTGCGTCTCGACCGCTCGTTGCAGGAACTGGATGTCGTCGATGAGCAGGATGTCAATGTTGCGGTAACGAGCCTGGAATGACGATCCACGGTTATTGGCGATTGAGTTGATGAAGTCGTTCGTGAATTCTTCTGAGCTGACGTAACGAACCCGGATGCCGGGGTACAGACTCATGGCGTAGTGGCCGATGGCGTGCAGCAAGTGGGTTTTCCCCAGCCCTGAATCGCCGTAGATGAACAACGGGTTATATGCCTTAGCAGGTGCTTCGGCGACGGCGACGGCGGCAGCGTGGGCGAAGCGGTTCGACTGCCCGATGACGAAATTGTCGAAGCTGTATTTCGGGTTCAGTCGTGAGTCGTTTGCGCGCGGCGCTGCCGAGATCTCGGTGACGGGAGCGACGGATGCCCCCTGCTCCATATACGACTGTTCTTCAGGAGGAGGTGACTGAGTCGGATCCTGCGCGATCTCTGGGTTCACCACGATTGCGAACGCCGAGACGGCAAAGCTGTCGTCGAGCGTTCCGATCGCATTCAACAGCGGGATTCGGCTGCGCTGCTCGATCATTCCCCTGGTGAATTCGTTTGGCACCTCGAGATAGAAGGTGCCGGCCATAATGCCCTTTGGCTCGACGAGGCTGAGGAAGCCATAGAGTTGCGGCGTTATCCGCTCGTCAGATTCGAGCGTCGAGAGTATGGAACTCCACGCATTCGATAGTGACTCTTCCCCGTCTGCCATTGTTCCCCTACATCTCGTTTTCGGGCCGTATTGCCGAGCCCAATCCACCCCATCGTGAACGCTTCCACTCCGGTGACACGTCACCCAGAGGACACGTTATTCACAGAGTTATCCACCGCTATATGGTAGCCATCGAACGGATCTTGGAATGCCGCACGCTTCACCTGGGGATAACTTTGGTTGTCACGCTAGCCAATGGACGCCTCGTCAATCAAGTTTCCGCGAGTTTACGGTTTTCTCGCTCGCGGCGTGTCATGCTCAGGCTTAGTCCTCAAACTGTGGATAATCAATGATTTGCTTGCGCTGGTTTGACCTGGCAGCCGTGAGGCCGTAGCTTTAATCAGTTGACTTCAGCCATTTTGGCTGCCCAAAAACTTTCTGGCCTCACGTTGTGCTGACTCGTTTCTCAGTGCCGGCCTGTAAAGAGAACCAGACACCGGAGATACGAACATGAGTAAGAGAACGTTCCAGCCCAACAACCGCCGCCGCGCCAAGGTGCATGGATTCCGTTTGCGCATGCGTACGCGTGCCGGCCGCGCCATCCTGGCCCACCGCCGTCGCAAGGGCCGCACAGAACTCTCCGCGTAGTACCTGAGACGGTGCTCGCGAAAGCCAATCGCGTCACGCGAGGGGCCGACTACAAGACGACCGTGCGGCGGGGTGCTCGATTCACCGGTGCGCACACGGTCGTGTATGTGCGTCGGCGTCCTGAACTGCACAGCGTGCGCTTTGGCTTCATCGTCGGAAAGACGGTCGGCATCGCCACTCGTCGTAACCGCGTGCGCAGGCAGCTCAAGGCCATCTGCTGGCAGTTGTTGCCGACAGTGGCTGCTGGAACCGATGTCGTCATCAGGGCACTACCAGGGTCGGCCACAACTGACTGGACTACCCTGCAAGAAGAAATCGTGAACGCAGTCGAAAAAGTGGGCACCCGATGAGAACCGCAGTGACAGGCATCCTGCTACTGCCGCGAAATGCGGTGATATTGCTGTTGCGCGGTTATCGGGCGGTCATCTCACCCTTGTACGGCGACGTGTGCAGGTACTATCCGTCGTGCTCGTCATACGCGTTGCAAGCGATTCAGGAACACGGAGTGCTCATCGGATCCGCACTTGCTGTGCGTCGAATCGTGCGTTGCCACCCGTGGGCTGCAGGTGGAATCGATGACGTTCCACTGCGCAAGAAGCGCAGGTATCACGTGACAGGGTTCGGTTTCGTGGTCGCAAATAGCCAAGGAAAGGGCTAACCAACACCAATGGATATCATCGGCACAGTACTGTGGCCCATCAAATGGGCCGTGGAGCTCATCCTGGTGTTCTGGCACTGGCTCTTCACCGCCATTGGCATGAACCCGGTCGGCGGTCTCACCTGGGTACTGTCGATCGTCGGGTTGACGGTCGTGGTTCGTGCCGCTCTGATCCCGATCTTCGTTCGGCAGATCAAGAATCAGCGGCGGATGCTTGAGGTTGCGCCGCAACTGAAGAAGATCCAAGACAAGTACAAGGGCAAGAAAGACCAGTTCTCGCGCGAGGCAATGTCGCGAGAGACGATGGCCCTGTATAAGGAGACCGGAACCAATCCACTGAGTTCGTGTCTGCCGCTGCTGTTACAGATGCCGATCTTCTTCAGTTTGTTCCAGGTGCTGGATAACGCCCAGAAGGGGCAGGCAGGCATCGGGCCACTGAATGCCACGTTGAGCAACGAGCTGGAACACGCGAATCTGTTCGGCTTCGCGCCGTTGAACATGAGCTTCCAGGCCGCAATGAATCACCAGCCGCAGCTGGTCGGCGTGATGGTCGTGGCCGCGGTGATGGTTGCGTTGATGACCGGATCGCAGTTCTTCACGCAGTTGCAGATCGTCTCCAAGAACATGTCGCCTGAAACCAAGGCGTCACCGCAGTTCAAGCAGCAGCGCATCCTGCTCTACCTCCTCCCCTTCGTCTTCCTGTTTTCAGGGTTCGCCTTCCCGCTCGGCGTCATGTTCTACTGGCTGACGTCGAACGTGTGGACGATGTGCCAGCAGTTCCTCGTGATCCGCAACATGCCGACCCCAGGTAGCGATGCCGCAAAGGCACGCGAGGCACGTCTGGCCCGCAAGGGAAAGCTGAAGACCGAGGACGGCAATACTGTTCTGTCTGTCGAGGAAGCACCGAAGCGGCCAGCGCAGCGCGAGCAACCCATGAGCAAAGCCCGGGCTAAAAAGCAATCCGGCGGAAAGAAGTAACGAGCATGACCGATGTACGTAACGCCGAGGCGAGTGCAGTGGATTCCGGGTCGGCTGACGAAAACAGCCTGACGGCGAATGCTGCCGCAGATGGTGCTGCCCAGTCCCCCGCTCACCGTGACGTGCCGACGACCGCTCAGCTCGAAGAAGAAGGCGATATCGCGGCCGACTACATCGAGGAGTTTCTCGATATTTGCGATCTCGATGGAGATATCGACATCGACGCAAGAAATGGCCGCGCTTACCTTGCGGTGACGGCTGGCGAAAACGCGAATCTTCGGGTGCTGTCGAAGCCCGACACGGTTAGCGCACTGCAGGAGCTCACTCGACTTGCCGTCCAGAACAAAACTGGCGCATTCTCGCGGTTGATCTTGGATATCGGTGGTTCTCGGGATGCTCGCGCCGCGGAACTGGGCGTTCTCGTCGACCGCGCCATCCAGAATCTCGAAGACGGTGCTGCGCAGGCGGCGCTGCCTCCGATGTCTTCGTATGAGCGCAAGTTGGTGCACGACATCGTGTCTGACCGTGGCTACGTCTCCAACTCGCACGGCGAAGGAAGTGACCGTCACACGGTCATCACCGCTGCATAGTTTCACGTGAAACATTCGCCGGATTTCGAAGCGGAGCCACTGGCCGCCGCAACGCTCTTCGGTGACCGCATCGACGACGCGCGGCAGTTTGCGCAGTCGTTGGCCGAGCAGGGCGAAACTCGCGGGCTGATCGGTCCGCTCGAATTGCCACGGTTGTGGACACGCCACATCCTGAACTCGGCGATCGTCGCGCCGCTACTGCGGCCGGGGCGCGTGGGTGATGTTGGCAGTGGTGCTGGACTGCCCGGTTTGGTGCTTGCGATCGCGAGGCCTGACGTGCACTTTGTGCTCATCGAGCCGATGGAACGCCGAGTTGCTTGGTTGAGCGAGCAGGTCGCAGAACTTGGCCTGGCGAACGTCGAGGTGATTCGGGCGCGTGCTGAGGATGTTGTCCCCGAGAAGCCGCTCGATCAGGTGACAGCACGCGCGGTGAGTGCGTTCAGGAAGCTGATTCCGTTGACCGCGCCACTCGTGCGCCACGGAGGTGAGCTCGTTCTGATGAAGGGGGCGGGCGCACAAGCGGAGATCGACGCGGCTTCGAAGCAGATCAAGAAGTATCAACTGCGAAACGTTGAGGTCATCCTGCTCGGAACTGGCGTGCTCGACGAGGTGACTCGGGTCATTCGAGCTACAGTTGACTGAGCCAACGGCATCCGACTCATCCGCTGTGCTCGCCGAGCGAATCAGTTGTCATGCGCGGAGCATGAAATGCCGGTTCCGAAGAACAGAGAGCGACAAGGTTTCACGTGAAACATCCTGACAGAAATGGCAATCCAGCCAATCCGTCACCCGTTTTCGATACGTCGACTCCCCTTGCTCGCGAGCTGTCTGACCTGAACCGGCGGCGCCAGGTTCTGGCAGAGACGACGCTGCCACTTCCGTCCCGAACCCGGATCTTCACAATCTCGAATCAGAAGGGCGGGGTGGGAAAGACCACCACGGTCGTGAATCTCTCCGCCGCGCTGGCTCGCTCCGGGGCGCACGTTCTGGTGATCGATCTCGATCCGCAAGGCAACGCATCCACCGCGCTGGCCGTCGAGCACCGCGAAGGAACGCCGAGCGTGTATGACGTCATCGTGAATGACGTCGACATGTCCGAGGTTGTGCAGCGCAGTCCTGAGTTCGATGGGCTTTTCTGCGCGCCGGCGACAATCGACCTGGCGGGCGCTGAGATCGAGCTGGTCTCGATGGTCGCGCGCGAGCAACGGTTGGCTCGGGCACTGAACGAGTACCTGGCGGACGACGGCAAAGACATCGACTACGTGCTGATCGACTGCCCGCCTTCTCTCGGACTGCTGACAATCAATGCGTTCGTTGCGGCGTCAGAGGTGCTCATCCCGATTCAATGCGAGTACTACGCACTCGAGGGCCTGAGTCAATTACTGAAGAACATCCAGTTGATCGAAAAACACCTCAACCCGAAACTCACCGTCTCGACGATTCTGCTCACGATGTTCGATTCGCGCACGAACCTGGCCCATCAGGTCGCGGAAGAGGTGCGGGAGCACTTTCCGAAAGAAGTACTCGAGACGATCATTCCGCGCTCTGTGCGCATCTCGGAAGCGCCGAGTTACGGACAAAGCGTAATCAGTTACGACGTGAACTCGTCCGGATCACTGTCGTACCTGGAAGCAGCAGCAGAAATAGCACGAAGAGGAGTCCCTCGCTAATGGCAACGAAGAGAACCGGCCTCGGCCGTGGCATTGGCGCACTGATCCCGCTCGCGGACTCGAGCGCCCGGCCGGTTGATGTGTTCTTCCCGATCGGTGATTCGCGAGCAGCAGCATCCGCGGATCTCGTGGAGGTGCCAGGAGCGCGTCTGGCGAACCTGTCCCCAGACGACATCGTGCCGAACGCGCAGCAGCCGCGTGTCGAGTTCGATCAAGAGGCGCTCGAAGAGCTGATGGCCAGCATCCGTGAGGTCGGTGTGTTGCAGCCGATCGTGGTTCGACCGGTCGCGGGGTCTGCAGTCGCGGGGTCGTCAGCCGCGGGGTCGCCAGTCAGCTACGAGCTGATCATGGGCGAGCGCAGGTTGCGGGCGACAAAGGCGCTCGGGCTCGACAGCATCCCTGCCGTCATCAAAGACACCGCCGACGAGGACATGCTGCGGGACGCCCTGCTCGAGAACCTGCATCGCTCGCAGTTGAACCCACTTGAAGAAGCGTCGGCATATCAGCAGTTACTGGCCGATTTCGGCATCACGCAGGATGAGCTTGCGGTTCGGATTGGGCGATCTCGGCCGCAGATCAGCAACACGCTGCGGTTGCTGAAGCTTCCGGCCGCCGTGCAGTCGCGCGTCGCCGCGGGTGTCTTGAGCGCGGGCCACGCCCGGGCCATCCTTGCCGCGGGAGACGAAGACGCGATGCGTCGGCTCGCAGACAAGATCGTGAACGAGGAGTTGTCTGTGCGTGCCGCGGAGGCCGTGGTGAGCGCGTCGCCGAAACCGACTCGGGTCAGGCCGTCCGCCGGCAAGCGTCAGGGGCACCTGGACGAGATCGCAGAGCGACTCGGTGACCGGCTGAACACGCGGGTGAAGGTCAGTCTAGGTGCGCGAAAAGGCCAGATCAGCATCGATTTTGCTACCATTCAAGACCTCAACCGAATCCTTGCGGAGTTGGGTGAGGACCAGAGCTTCAGCTGATTCCGGCCCCGGCTGATCGCATAGCGCGAGCCGGTCCCTGAGTTTGTCGAAGGGCGCGTGTATCGACCTCGCGACTGATCTTCGGGTTGGTACCGCAGACCGGGTTGCGGGGTCTCGATACGCGGCTCGCTGCGCGAGCAGCTACTCGACCACCGGAATCGGATGATGCGGCTCGTTTCGCGAGCGGCTACCTTCCGAGGCGGCCGCGGGCGCCTCCTCCTGGCGCGCCCGATGCGAATCTGGCGTCGACGTGGAGTTGCGAAATACAGGAGAATGTTCGCCAGGCTTTCGTGACGGCGTGTCACAGGAATCTCCTGTATTTCGACGTGAATGTCAGCCGTTGGCTGGATGTCGGATGTCGGTGCTCGAGTAGCGGGCGCCGGTCGCTGAGCTTGTCGAAGGGCGCGTGTATCGACCTCGCGACTGACCTTCTGGTTGGTACCGCAGACCGGGTTGCGGGGTCTCGATACGCGGCTCGTTTCGCGAGCAGCTACTCGACCACCGGAATGGGATGATGCGGCTCGTTTCGCGAGCAGCTACTCGACCACCGGAATCGGGTCGACCCGGGGTTGTATTTCTACGTCACTCTCGGTCGATGGCGGCCGCCGCAAGTTGCGAATAGACGGCACCCTGTTCGAGACCTGCCGCTTCGATCGCAAGCGGAACAAGTGACGTCTCGGTCAGGCCCGGCAACACGTTCGCCTCCAGAAACCACGGCGTGCCTTCGTCGTCGACGATCAGATCGACTCGGGAGAGATGCCGCAAGCCGAGTGCGGTGTGTGCAGCGATGGCCACTTCGGCGACTCGGGCTGCCACGGCATCCGTCAGTCTTGCCGGCGTGTAGAACTCGGTCTCCCCCGCGTTGTACCGTGCTTCGAAACTGTAGACACCCGCGAGCGGAACAATCTCGACGGCTGGCAGCGCGACCGGCCCGTCTTCGAGATCGAGGATCGTAACTGCCACCTCTGTTCCGGTGACTTTCCGTTCGATCAGCGCCACCTCGGAGTACGTGTATGCGTCGACCATCGCGCGCGGAAGATCTTCAGGCTGATCGACGATCGTGACGCCCTGCGCAGAACCGCCTTGCGCCGGCTTGACC
>DATMTC010000064.1:0-5617 GCA_035565115.1 Microbacteriaceae bacterium
TCGTCCGGTCGCACACTCGCCAGGGCGCCGCCGTAGCGGCCTACTGGTGTGCGCACCCCACCGATCAGATAGGCATCCGCCATTGTCGCTCCCGACTGCACTGTCTCGGTCTCACTGTTTTCGGCCGCCACTGTCTCGACCCGCACTGTCTCGGCCGTCACCATCGATTTACTGACCGTTTGGATAGTAATCCTCGCAGATCGGATGCTGCGCGGCAACTCGCCCCGTGTCAACACCCGTTGACCCGGCCAAATGCTCCGCGCACGCCCCGGTCCCCGTCTAACCGCCGTCGAAATACAGGAGAAGTGGCCATCCATGTCAGTGCCGGTTCGCTGGGGTGCCGGATCGGGTTGACTGGATGCCGAGGCCGAGCTCGCCGGTAACTCAGGTAAATCGGATGCCGCGGGTCGAACATCCGCGTCATCACGCGGGCCGAAGCTGGCCGCTGGTGCGTTCTTCCTGAGTTACCGGTACGCGTGGCCGGTGCAGCTGACCTGCGCGTAATTCAGTCACCCAACGCCCACCCGGTCGAAGAGCGCAGCTACCAGCGCCACTCACTGGCTATCGCGCCAGTTCAACTGGCGCAATAGCCAGAAAAGGGCGCTGATGACCACGAAACACCGGCATCCCATCCGGATACGCGCCGGCCATCTTGGCACCCAACACCCAATGTCGGTGGCCCGCCATACCGTGTGAAGCGTGCCAGATCACTCAACTCATTCACGAGAGCAGTGTTCAGGAGGACAGTGTGAAGGTACTGATTGCAACAACCCAGACCCAGGGTGCGTGGGTCGATGACTTTTCGTCGACCGTCGAAGGCGAGTTGGTCTTTGATGCTGGGCCGTGCGAAAGGTCGATCCGCGAGCGTGATCCGAATTGTCCGTGTGCATTCTCGTTTCGAGGCGTCGCATCCGGCGGGCAGACGACGACGTGCATGGTGGCCGACCTCGATATGGGCCTGCGCGAGTACATGCGCGCCTTCCGCGACGGGCTGACGCGGGTGGGCGTATGCACCGAGTGCGCCAGGCAATACGCTCACGCCGCACGGATGCTTGCGCTCCGTTGGCCGGTGGGCACCATTCTCGAGCGCGAGCAGCTCGATATCCGTGAGCGTGTGACACCATGACGCCGCGCGACGACATCCCGGCGCATCGACATATCGACATACGCCGGAGTACGCTTGGACATATGCGAACGACGATACGGCTTCCGGACGAGCTCTACCGAGCTGTGCAGGAACGGGCCGCCGAGCAGGGGAGGACGGTGACGTCATTCATCGCCCAATCTGTGCGCGAACAACTTGCCAAACCGTCCGCTCCGTCCGAGGCCCCGGTGTTCAGTATCAAGCCGTTCTCGGGGAACGGTACCCTGCCTGGCATCGAGTTGGCCGACTCCGCGAGTTTGCTTGAACGCATGGAGGGCTGAGCCGTGTTCATGCCTGACGTGAACGTGCTCGTCGGCGCATATCGAACGGATGCGCCACACCACGCCGAGCTCAAGGCGTGGATCGAGGCGGCCGTCCGCGGTGTCGAGCCACTGGCCGTGACAGACGCGCTGCTTGGCGGCTACGTACGTGTGGTGACTCGTCCGCGCGTCTTTCGGGAGCCAACGCCATTGAAGCTAGCCCTCGAGCATGTTTCGGAGCTCCGAGCTGCCGACGGTGTTCTCATCGTACGGCCAGGCGAAGGATTTTGGTCGATCTTTCAGAAGCTCTGCACCGACGGCGACGCTCGCGGGAATCTCGTGGCCGACGCGGCGCACGCAGCAACGGCGATCGAAGCCGGCGCGACGTGGGTCACGCTCGATCGAGACTTCGCTCGGTTTCCCAGGCTGGACTGGAGGTCGCCGATCGAAACTTAGCGCGGTCGCGCCGCGGTGAGACGCAGTTGCGAGAAGCGGAACTCCGGGCCGGCCCCGGGTTGAGCCGCCGGAGCAGCAGAAGGCCGAGCAGGCGAGCCGGTGTACCGCACGGTCACCTCCTCGATGAATGCGGCGCGTCGATCCTCCGGCAGCTGGTTGGTCCACACGCTCATGCCAGCGGCACACCACCGCCGAAAGCTCTCATCGCTTGGGAAGCCGAACCGTTCGACCCAGGTCGACGTTTCGACGTCTTGATATCCAGCGTCTTCGGCGAGTCGACACAGTGTCGATTCAGACGGGTGAACGTAAGGATGGAAGCCGGGATCGAAGTATTCGCGCCAGCCGTTTGCGCGCGTTGTCTCGACAGCGACGTCTTCGATTGACGGCTCGTCGGATGCGCCAACGAGCTGACACGCGAGGCGTCCGCCCACGGCTTGCGCCGCGAAGAGCCGCGAAAATGCGCCGGCCAGATCGGGAACCCAGTGCAGTGTGTTGAGCGACACGATGAGGTCGAACCGGTCATCGAACACCATCGTGTTCACGTCGGCAGCCCTGAAGTGCAACCGGTCAGTCTCGCGTTCGCGAGCACGCGCGAGCATGTCCGTCGAGGCGTCGACGCCGAGCACGTCCGCGCCTGAGCGCTCCGCGATCTTCTCGGTGAGGAACCCGTCGCCGCAGCCGACGTCGAGGATGCGATGCACACTGGTGTAGTCGAGTGCATCAACGAAGGCTAGGCCGACGCCGCGTTGCAGCGCGGAAACCCTCTCGTACTCGAAGCCGTCCCACGAGGTTGGTGTCGCATCCGTGCGCATGGGAACACCGTACGCCCAGGAAGCTCACTCTGCGCGCGCTCACTCTGTGCGCACGGGTCAGTCCCCGTCGGGCAGGACGCGGTCGCCGAGGTGCTCCCCGTAAAATCTCGACTGGCGCGCCATGATCTCGCGCAGTGGGGTTCCCGCGGGCACCCCATATACCGTTCCGTTGAAGTCGAGGTCCCTCTGCACGGCCCAGATCTCCTCGTGACGGTCGGGCGAGAATAGCTGGGCCGGATCGCCGACCGCCACCCATCCGATCGGCAGAACCGTCTCCTTCAGAAGGCGCGAGTTCGCGTGAAGCACCGCGTTGACGCGCAACTCGCACGCCTGCTCCGCAATCGAGCCAGGGAAAAGCGCAGCGCCGGTCGCGATGAAGACTTCGTCGTGAACAGTTGCACCGTTGACATGCGCGTGCGGGCCGATCAGCACGGCGTCGCCAACCATCGCCGGATGCCCGGCGCGTCCGCGCACGAGCGCGTTCTCCATGACCACGACGTTCGATCCGATCCGCACCTCGCCGTCTTCGGCGGTCAGCACGGCGCCGTGCAGAACCCGGGCGCCTTCGCCGATCGTCACGTTGCCGCACAGCACGGCCGTCGGCGCGACGTACGCAGAATCAGCCACATGAGGACGGAACCCGCGATGTTCCAGCAGCATGCAGTCAGTTTAAGCACTTGTGTTGGCCCCACAGTACTGTGCGTGATACAGTACTGAACATGACACCGAACACCGGAGGCAACGCGACGGATGCCGCGCGCTCCGAGCCGTTCGCATCCGACCTGTTGCGCGGGCACACCGACACTATCGTGCTCGGCGTGCTGCGCACCTCAGACCGGTATGGCTTCGAGATTTACAAGACCATTCGCGATGCCACGGGTGGCAGGTACGAAATCAAAGAGGCGACGCTCTATGCAACGTTCCGCCGCCTGGCAAAGGACGGTCTCGTCGAGGCCTACTGGGGAGACGAAACCCAGGGCGGCCGGCGCAAGTACTACCGGATCACGGATGCCGGCCGCGCCGTCTATCGGCAGAACGTTCGCGATTGGACGGCAACGCAGCAGATCATCAACACACTTTTGAACGTGAAGGGCGCACTCGAATGAGCACAGCCGATTACTCGAACATCCACCGATATCTCGATGAGGCGTTCGCTGGCATCACAATGACCCCGGAGATCCAGGATCTGAAGGAAGAGATCCGGGGCAACCTCGCCGCCCGCGTGAACGAGCTTGTCGAGTCTGGTGTGGATGCGAACACCGCCGCACGCCGCGCGATCGACGAACTCGGAGACATCGGCGAGCTCGTCACCGAGCTGGATGCCGGGTCAGCTGACAGCGGCGATTCCGGCGCAGACGGCACCAGCACACGACCTGCCGGGAGGCCGGCCGCCACCTCGCACGCCGACGCATACGCGGTCTATCGGGTGCGGCCGAAGCCGGCTTTCGTCGTCACGGTTGTGATCGCATCCGTTGTCACGGCCGGCGCTCTTGCGCTGGCTGCGCTTGCAGCAACAGGGGTGCTCCCGCTGCCGGTCGGGGTGATCATTCTGCTGAGCGGAATCGCGGCGACTGGGGTCGCGCTGATCGTCGGCGACTCGCTCGCACATGAGACGACCACAAACCATCCGGTGCCCACCAACCGCGCAGCCGGCTATTTTCTCGCGTCGCTGCTCACCGTGTTCGGCCTCGAGTTCGGCGCGCTCGTCGCGCTTGGAACGCTCCCCGTCTGGACGGTCGTGTTCGCGGCACTCGGGGTTGTGGCCGGAATTGTGCTGTTCGCATTCCTCGGCGCCACCCAGACCAACCGCAAGAAGCAGTGGGTTCGCGAAGCCGCCCGCCAGTATCAGATGGACGATCGGTTCACCCAAGATCCGGTGGCCGCTGCACGATTCGGCATCTACACCGTGGTCATCTGGGTGCTCGCGTTCGCAGCATTCATCGTGTTGAGCATCACGGTCGGATTCGCCTGGTCGTGGCTTGCGCTGCTCGTCGGCTTCGCCGGATTCATGTTCCTACTCGCACGGATGCTGTTCCCGAGCGAAAAGGAGGGAGCCAACAAAGAGCGAAGCTGAACTTAACAAACTGACCTCAACAAAGCTGACCTCAACAAAACAGTGGCCCGGATGCTGGAACATCCGAGCCACCTCAACCCGGAAGCTTCCCGCACGCGGGAACTGCGTCAACAGCACTTCAAGGCCCACCTCAGTTTATCGTTGCGCATGTTTTCGCCGAACGGAGGCTCCTCACGACAAAGGAGCCACTCATGGCACAACCTCATCTTCAGGCACTCGTCGCCGAAGATCTCATCAAGACCTACCCTGGCGGTCGAGGCAAACCACAGGTGCGCGCACTCGACGGCTTGAGCTTCACAGCCGAGGCCGGCACCATTTTCGGTCTGCTCGGACCAAACGGTGCGGGAAAATCGACGACGGCGAAGATCCTGTCAACGCTATCGAGGGCGGACTCGGGCACAGCGCTCGTCGCTGGAATCGACGTTGCCCGCCACCCAGATCGGGTTCGCCGAACGATCGGCTTCGTCGCTCAGAAGCCGGTCTCAGATCCGACGGCGACCGGCAGAGAGAACCTGGTTCTTGCGGGGCGCTTGCAGGGCATGCCCGCTAGCCAAGCGCGAGTGCGAGCATCCGATTTGCTTGATCGCTTCTCGCTGACCGACGCTGGTGACCGCCTCGTCAAGACGTATTCGGGCGGCATGGCGCGCAAGCTCGACGTTGCGATCGGCCTGATGCATCGGCCGCAGGTGCTGTTCCTCGACGAGCCGACGACAGGACTTGACCCTGAGGCGCGCTCCGAGATGTGGGCCGAGTTGGAGGCAATGGCGCGCATCGAGCAGATGACCGTGCTGTTGACCACGCACTATCTTGACGAGGCCGACCGGCTTGCAGGCCGGCTTGCGATCGTCGACCACGGCCGCGTCGTGGCGCA
>DATMTC010000065.1:0-2342 GCA_035565115.1 Microbacteriaceae bacterium
TGTTCTTTTCTGTCAGCGTTGTCACGAGAGTGTTGTCCGTCCTCGAGTTGCGGCGAGTTGCGCGATGGAAATGACGATGGTCACGATGAAGAAGATCGTTGCGTTTGCCATCTGGTATGCGTAGTCTCCGCCGGTGAATCCGCCGAAGATCGTCATGGCGACACTGCTGGTCGCTGTGCCGGGGCCGCCGCCGGTCAGGCCGACGATCACGTCGTACGCGCCGAGATATCCTTTGACGCCGAGCACGGTGTTGATCACGACGAATCCGGCAATGAGCGGAAGAGTGATTGCACGAAATTGCTTCCACGACGACGCGCCGTCGAGCGCGCTCGCCTCGTAGAGATCCTTCGGTATCGAGGTCAGCCCGGCCGTGTAGACGAGCAGCGCCCCAGGGATCGTCTGCCACGCCGAGACGATCACGATCGAAAGCCACGCCAACGCGGGGTTGCCGAGGATGCTTTGCTCAAGCGGTTGAAAGCCGACTGCGGTGGCCAAGGCGGGCAGGGAATTAGAGAAGAGATAGTTGAACACGTAGGCGACAACGATGCCGGAAAGCACCATCGGAATGACGAATACCGTGCGCAGCGGCGCCGCAAATCGAATGCGCCGCGTCAGCGCGACCGCCAGCGCGAGCGCGATCACCTGAGCGACGATGACGGTGACACCCGCGAATGCGAGCGTGAATCCGTACGAGCCGAGGATCGTTGGATCGGTGAACATGGCAGCATAGTTCCTGAGACCGATGAACGACCAGGTGCCGTATCCGACATAGTTCGTGAAGCTGTAGAAGATGCCGATGATGGCGGGGATCACCACGAACGCGGTGAAGAGCACGAGCGCTGGAACGAGGAACAGATAGAAGATCTTCTCGGGCCGACGCTTGCTCCCACGCCCTGGATGCACTTTTGAGTCGCGGACAGCTGCCTCGGTCAGTGGTGCCTGGATTGTCATCGCCGTTCCTCGCTGCTCTGCGTGAGTTGAATACGGATGCGAACCTTGCTGGCTGTCATACGGTCGCGTCCCGCCCGGCCAGCCGACGCCAGTCCTCGTCAAGTCGGCGAAGCATCCCGTCGAAATCGCCGCTCTGCGACGCGGCCTGAACATAGTTGCCGAGTGGAATCGACGTTGGGATGAACGTTCCTGCTCCCTGGTAGAACGCTGCCCTGTCGACGTATTCCTGCAGTCCGGCCATCCGTGGATCCTTCTGTGGAGGAGCGTCTTTCAAGGTCGAATAGGCGAGATTGTCACGGTTGTAGCCGTTGATGATCTCCGGCCGCATGAGGAAGTCAACGAGTTGCTTCGCCTGAGTCTTGTTCGATGAACCTTCCGGAATCCAGAGCCCGAGGTCGATGTTCACGCGAACTTTGATGTCATCGGCCTTGTCAGAAACAGGCAGAGGGAACGTCCCGATCTCGAGGTGCGGATCTACGAGGGCAATTTGACCAAGCGCCCATGGGCCCTGCAGGTACATGCCGACCTCTCCCTTGCCAAAGGCAAGGTTTCCGTCCGCATAACTGCGCACGGCGTGGTCCGGGTTGAAGAAGGTTGTGATCTTTTTAGCGCGCTCCATCGGAACGGCCAACGTCTTCTCGAAGGAAACGTCCGAGTCGGCTCCGACGTTCGTGCCAAGTTCCTTCATGCGCCTGAAGAACTGTCCTGTATCGACGAGGCTGCCGACCGAATAGTCGAACAGCCCTTGCCAGATGGTCCACGTGTCGCGGTCGGTTGCGTAGATCGGCGTGACCTTCGCCTTGTGGAGAGCGGTGCAAACGTCGACGAACTCCGGCCACGTCGTCGGCACAGGCAGCCCGAGGCGAGAAAAAATCCTCTTGTTGTAGATCACCCCGGCAGCGGCGAGCGAATACGGAAGCACGCTTGTTCTGCCGGGGAACGTCGCATATTGGTTGGTGAGTTGCGAAATGTCCGTGCGGATCAGCGACGCGGACGGCAGGTTCGACATGTCGCTGAGCACACCGCGCTTGATGTACCTTGCGAGTTCGAGGTTATCGTTGAAGCATCCGACATCTGCTGGCGCACCTCGCACGAACTGAGGCGCGATCGAACCGGTGGAATCGTGAGTGACAGAGATGCCGGGGTGTTCGGTTTCGAACTTTCTCAGCAGCTTGTCGAAGTAGCCGATGACCTCCTGTTTTTGCTCGTAGAACCTGAGGCTTCCGCCCGTCGACGCGTTCGCCGGAGCGGCGCATCCGGCGAGTCCGAGGGCAAGCGCGCCCGTTGACCCGGCGAGAAATGACCGACGGGTCAGTGCTGCTGCTCGACTGCTGTGCATACTTCTTTGTCTCCTTCGACGTCACCCTCGAGCAATTTACAGCGCTGTAAAT
>DATMTC010000066.1:0-5886 GCA_035565115.1 Microbacteriaceae bacterium
CATGCGCTACTGCGTGCCGATCGTGTGCGTGTTCGCTCAAGTGTATGTTCGCTGAGGGTCGACACACCAGGGCCCGTGAAGTGAAACACTGTTGAAACGACGCGGCGTCTGACGGAGTCCGTCAGAACAACGCTGGCCGCCGGAACAACGCCGCTGCGTCTCGCGCGAAAGGAATCCTCATGCCGAACACCGGTCCGCTCGGGCTGCCGCACACCTTCCTCTGGGGTGTTTCGACTGCCTCGTATCAGATCGAGGGAGCGGTCACAGAGGGCGGCAGAGGTGCATCCAGCTGGGATGCGTTCGCGCACGAGCCCGGCCGCGTTCTCGGCGGAGACACCGGCGATGTCGCCTGTGATCACTATCACCGCTACCCGGAAGACATCGCACTGATGAAGGAGCTCGGCGTCGACGCTTACCGCTTCTCGTTCGCGTGGCCGCGCATCCAGCCAACGGGAAGCGGACAGGTCAATCAGGAAGGCCTTGCGTTCTACGACAGGTTGGTCGACGGGCTGCTCGCTGCGGGCATCCAGCCGGCGCCGACGTTGTTCCACTGGGACACTCCGCTCGCGCTCGAGGAGAAGGGCGGATGGCGAAACCGCGACATCACGCAGCGTTTCGCCGACTACGCGCACCTCGTCGGGGAGCACTTCGCCGATCGCATCCACCGCTGGATCACCATCAACGAACCGGTCGTCCTGACCATGCTCGGCTACGGCGCAGGCATCCACGCGCCGGGCGAACGCCTCGGCACCGGCGCCTTGCCCGTCGCACACAACCAGCTGCTCGCACACGGCCGCGCGGTCACGGCATTGAGGGCGGCCGGCGCACACAACATCGGCATCGCCAACAATCACAGCCCGGTGTGGGCTGCGAGCGACCGCGACGAAGACCAGGCGGCGGCCGATCTGTACGACAACCTTGCCAATTGGTTGTTCGCCGACCCGATCCTTGCCGGCCGTTATCCGGCCGAACTCGAGCGGATGCTCCCGGAAGGCGCCAGCGACGACCTGCGCGAGATCTCAGCGCCGATCGACTGGTACGGCATCAACTACTACAACCCGTCGCTTGTCGGCGCGCCGACGTCGGCCGCCAGCATCGTCGACGGACAGCAGGTCGATGTGAGCATGCCGTTCGCCTTGCACGACATCAAGGACTATCCACTCACCGACTTCGGCTGGCCGGTCGTGCCGTCGGCGTTCACCGATCTGCTCACGAGCTTCAAGACACGCTATGGCGACGAGCTGAAACCGATCTACATCACAGAGAACGGCGCTGCATACAACGACGGGCCGGATGCCTCCGGTGCCGTTCACGACACGCGCCGCATCGCGTATACGGAGTCGCACCTGAGCGCGATTTCGGATGCGATCGCCGCGGGTGTCGACGTGCGCGGCTACTTCCACTGGTCGCTGATGGACAACTTCGAATGGGCGGTTGGATACTCACAACGATTCGGACTGGTGCACGTGGACTTCCAGAGTCAGAAGCGCACGCCGAAGGATTCGTACTTCTGGTATCAGAAGCTCATCCGCGAGAGCCAGTAGCGGGTCGCCGCAATCGCGCGGCGTGCGCAAGGTGCAGATGGAGGGTGCGCTGATCGCAAGGGCGTGCTGATCGCAGGGGGTGCTGATCGCATGTTGCGCTGATAGCAGGGGGTGTTGATCGCATGGGCGTGCTGATTGCAACGTGCCGATCGCGCGGCGGGGCCGGATATTGCCGCCAATAGGGTCTGAACGTCAGGTCATGTGAACGTCATGTCACGTGCGCATAGGCGGTTGTGGCATGCGTGTCAGGCGTGTCAGGGCTGCTGGTGGGTGCACGGTGGGGATGCCGTCGTGCATGGTGATCGTCCAGATGCCGGCGTCGAGCATGCGATGGTGCCACCAACAGGCCAGTACGCCGTTGTCAATGTGGGTCGGCCCGCCTTTATGGTCGGGTTTGACGTGGTGTGCCTCGGATGCGGTGGCTGGGATGGGGCAGCCGGGCACGATGCAGGTCAGTCCGTCGCGGGCTGCGATCGCGCGCCGTTGTGCTTTTGTGAAGAATCTCGATTTGGAGCCGAGCTTGATGATCCGCCCACCGGGGCCCAGGATCACTGATTGGAAACCGCCGTCGCAGATGAACTGGGCGACGACCGAGCCGGGGATCGGGTCGGCGATCCCGGAAATATGGCCGGTGTTGCTCAGTCGGGCCGCGCTGCTGCTGTCTGCCGGGTGCGGGCGGTGTGGGCAGTGCTCGTCATCACACTGCCGCCCACCCGCCGTGCGGGCGTCACCGTCAGTGTCGACCGTGGTGGTGATCATCACGGTCGGCGGTGTGCCGAACTCGTCCGAGGAGCCGAACGTCGATACCATCGCCGCGAACAAATCGGCGCGCTGCTGTCCGGGCGTGCGCGGATCCTGGCGGATGTCACGGTCCGCTTCTTCTTCAGCTTGGAGGAACTTCGGTGCCGTTCTCGGGGTGACGGTCGCGTCCATTACCGCGAGTGTGATCGCCGCGATCTCCGGGGTGACCGCCCCACCGAAGGGATGTACACCGTTCTTTGCGGTGCGTGACATCCAAAAATCCCGCCGCTTTGCTGCTTCCTCAGCCGATGGTTCCACCCCGTCGGGATCCAACGCGTCCCGCCACACACGCGCCCGCACCCGCAGCAGGTCCGCCGGCAATGGCATGCCAGACATAACGCCACCGTCAAACCCGGCATTGTTTTGCCCGGCAGCTGCGAGCTCATCGGCTTCGGTCGACTCGCCGGCAGCAGAGGCGACCAGGATGCGCTCGGCGGCCAGCAGGCTATCGACCGCGGCGCGCAGGGACGCGACGGATAACTCCCTGGTGATCGCCTCCGCGGCGTCCAGCCCAATCCTGCCCGCCGATAATGCGGCACCGACCGTGGAGAACAGTCCGGGCAGTGCCGCGCCGGTATCGCTCGTGCGCGGCAGCGTGGCCGCGCCGATCCGCAATCGCCGACGGATGGTGGACGTCGAGGCTGCTGTCACCCGCTCTAGTAACTCGAGGCCGTTCCTGGCGCCGTACGACACCGCTAACCCGTCAGCACCGAACGCCGGATCGCTGCGCTTGCTGACCTCGGTGGCCACGGCAACCTGCAGCGCGTCGAATACTCGGCCGACCTGCTCGGCGCGCGCCGCGGTCAGCAGAAGATCCTCCCCGCCCATCAGCGGCAGCGTCGAAGAATCCATGCTCGAGGCGGCCTCGAGCAGGTCCTCCAACGTGTCGATCAACTGCGTCATACCAGAAAGTCAACACGCACCCACCGACATTGGAGTCGTCGTAACCCCAGGTCAGCCCGGAAAAGTGGATAACTCGTCGAAACATGCAATGTGGAGGACAAGTCGGCGGGAGGTCCGGTGCAGGAGGACCCAAGCTGGCCCTTCGACAAGCTCAGGGAGCGACGCTCGCTACTCGACCACCGAGCGCGGGGATTTCGGTGGTCGAGTAGCTGCTCGCGTATCGAGCCGCGTATCGAGACCTCCGTATGCTGATCTGCAGTTGCCGACCGCAGGCGGGGCACCGGGTCTCGATACGCTCGCTGCGCTCGCTACTCGACCACCGGAAGGGGCGCTCGCTACTCGATCACCGAGCGCGGGGATCCGGTGGTCGAGTAGCTGCTCGCGTAGCGAGCCGCGTATCGAGACCTCCGTATGCCGATCTGCAGTTGCGGACCACAGGTGGGGCACCGGGTCTCGATACGCTCGCTGCGCTCGCTACTCGACCACCGGAAGGGGCGCTCGCTACTCGACCACCGGAAGGGGCGCTCGCTAGCCGACCACCGGAAGGGGCGCTCGCTACTCGACCACCGGGCTCGGGGGCCAGCGAGCTACAGCCCAACGCTTCCCTGCATGATGCCGCCGTCGGCGAAGACGGTCGTAGCTGTCAGGTACGACGCCTTGCTCGACGAGAGAAACACTGCAACATCCGCGATCTCGCTGGCCTGCGCCATCCGCCCGATCGGAATCGACGCGTTCAACTCCTTCATCTTCGCCGGATCCGCCATCGTCTCCGCGTTGATCGGCGTCGTTACGGCGCCTGGCGCGAGATTCACCACCCGGATGTTGTGGGCTCCCAGTTCGACGCCAGCGGTGCGTGCGAGCATCCGCGTTCCGCCTTTCGACACGCAGTATGCGATGTTCCCCGGCATCGGCCAGTCCTCGTGCACCGAAGAGATGTTGAGAATCAGACCGCCGTCACCCTGTGCGATGAACTGCTGTGCCGCGAGCTTGGCGCCGAAGAACGCGCTCTTCAGATTGACCTTGATGACCTTCTCGAAGTCGGCCTCAGTCGTGTCAAGAAGGGAGGTGCGCGTCTCAATGCCGGCGTTGTTCACCATGACGTCGAGCCGGCCGTAGTTGTCGACTGCCGCGTCGACGAGCTTCTGCAGATCTGCCGGCTCGCCCACATCCGCTTTGACACCGACGGCGTGCCCACCGGCAGCCTGCGCTTTCGCGACGACATCCGCGGTCTCCTCAGGGTGCACGACGTAATCGATCACGACCTTCGCGCCCTCCGCTGCGGCCGCCAACACGATCGCCTCCCCGATGCCGCTGTTGCCGCCGGTCACGATCATCGTTTTACCTTCGAGTAGCACGCGTTTCTCCGTTCCATCGTCTGTGGTGGTTCTTCGGTCTCACTTCAGCATGTCACCGGCCGTCCGAGCGCGCGAATGACAGCGCCAACGCGCGCGACCTGCGATGCTGGAGACTGTGCATAGCGACGGCGGTGAGACCAACGATTTGCTGCTGCGCGTCGCATCCGGAGATCAGCACGCCTTCAGCGCCTTGTACGACCTGATTGCCCCCCGTGTGCTCGGCACCGTTCGGCGGTTGCTCATCGATCATGCCCAGTCCGAAGAGGTCACTCAAGAGGTGTTTCTCGAAGTGTGGCAATCCGCAGGCCGATTTGAACCGAATAAAGGTGGAGCGACAACCTGGATTCTCACAATGGCGAAACGTCGCGCGATCGACCGCATCCGGTCGGCCCAGGCATCGCGTGATCGTGACACCCGCGTTGGCATCCGGGACTATGAAGCCGGTTTCGACAGTGTTGCCGAGTCGGTCGAGATCAGCATCGAGCGTGAAAGGGTTGGTGACGCCATGAGTTCGCTGACGGATGCGCAGCGCCAGGCGATCGCGCTCGCATACGACGGTGGATACTCACACAGCGAGATCGCCGAGCTGCTCGGCGTGCCCATCGGCACGGTGAAGACACGGCTGCGTGATGGGATGATTCGATTGCGAAACGAACTGGGGGTGGAGACATGAACGGCGCAAACCCGAACGGCGCAGACCCGAACGGCGCAAACGCTAACGATCGCGACCCCGCTCTGCTCGCCGCCGGCTATGCACTCGGTTCTCTGACGCCAGAAGAGCTCGCCGAGTATGAGTCGTACCTCGCCAGCTCGGCGGATGCGCGCAGCCAAGCGGCTGGATTCGCCTCAGCAGCGGCCGCGCTCGAAAGCGAAACGCCTGAGGTCGAGCCATCCGCCGACCTGAAGGCGCGGCTGATGGCTCAGATCGCTGTGACGCCCCAGAGTGCACGCGCCGAGGCTACGGATGCGGTACCGGCTCAGGATGCCTCTTCGGCTCGCGACACAGGACCGGCACAAACAGGACCGGCACAAACAGGACCGGCACGAACACGACCGGCACGAACAGGACCGGCACACACAGGACCGGCACAAGAACGCGCGAGGGCACGCTGGTTCCAGCGCCCTGGCGTTGTGCTCGCGGCGGCAGCGGCTGCGGCCGTGCTGTTCGTCGGAGGCGGCGCCATTGGCATTGCGATCGGCAACGGATCTTCCAGCGTGCAGGAACAGGCGACGACGTTTGCGCAGATCAGCGCAGCATCCGACGCTCAGCGCGCTACGCGCGA